>DATFMK010000945.1:0-3694 GCA_035267005.1 Balneolales bacterium | reverse complement strand
TGTTGAAATGACTGATTAGGATGCGGTGCGATAGCATCAACGGCAAATCCCGGTATGGTTAAGATGATACCGTCACCAAGGATGTGCTTTCCGGGAATCGCCCAAACCTGAGTTGAGGCTACAATGGGAGCGTCCATATTTCCTGGAGCATGAGCTTCAATATTCAGTAAGGTCGGTTTGGAGATGTACAATACGGTTCGAAACTCAGCAGTGTTACCATCGGTAAGTCGCATACCACGCGAATAAGGTGTTTGCATGATACGTTTGGTATCACCGGTTCCGCCGCTTGTCATTCCCTTATCCATAATTTCACCGGTTTCCGCATTTCGGATAATGATTAAAGCACCTCCCATAGAGGTACCGATGAATTTAGCATCGTTGGCACGGACATGAATGACGATAAAGGTGTCTTCCGCATAGGTAATTTGCTGAATACCTATGACGGCAACTATAATAAAAAGGAAGCTGAAAATTCGTTTCATGACGTAATCTTTTAATGAATAGTTATTATGTAGTGATAATTACAAACTATGTAATTATCAGTATTAAATGAGTTTCAATTGGGGATTCATAATGATGCAAATAGATGATGTGTATAAAACATGTGTATTATATGCTTTTGGAATGTATCTTAGGGTATGAGACTCAGAAAGATTATTCATATCGATATGGACGCTTTTTATGCATCTGTGGAACAGCGGGATAATCCGTCGCTGCGAGCGAAAGCAGTAATTGTGGGTGGTGCACCCGATAGCAGGGGAGTCGTTGCCACCGCAAGTTATGAAGCCCGGAAATTTGGCGTTCATTCAGCGATGCCTTCCGCACAAGCCAAGCGATTGTGTCCGCATGGAATCTTTATAAAACCACGATTCGATGTATATCGTGAGATTTCACATCAAATACGAGAAATCTTTTTTGAGTACACCGATTTGGTTGAGCCGCTCTCAATGGATGAAGCCTATTTAGATGTCACTGAGAATCACAAAGGAAACCCATCGGCAACCTTAATTGCACAAGAAATCAGAAAGCGAATAAAGGAAGAAACTGGACTCACAGCATCAGCCGGGATCGCTCCTAATAAATTTCTGGCTAAAGTAGCATCAGACATCAACAAACCGGATGGGATGAAAGTTATCATACCTAACGAAGCTGAATCATTTATTGAAACATTACCGATTGGAAAATTCCATGGAATCGGGAAAGTGACGGAACGGAGGATGCAATCGCTTGGTATTGAGACAGGTGCCGATCTTAAAAAATGGTCTGAGTTTGATCTTATTGAACATTTTGGAAAAGTGGGTTCTTACTATTATGGCATAGCCCGCGGGATTGATGAAAGGGAAGTGAAGGCGAATCGTATTCGAAAATCCATAGGGGCTGAAAACACATTTTCACGGGACCACGATGATACTTTATGGATGGAAAAACAACTGGATGAAATTGCATTTAAAGTAGCCGGACGTTTGGAAAAATCGCATACAAAGGGCAGAACAGTCACGCTGAAAGTTAGATTTGCAAATTTTCAACGTATAACACGAAGTTTAACGCTGATTCAGAGTGTCGCTGACACCGGAACGATTGCCTCGGTAGCGAAAGAACTACTTACTCAAACTGAAGCGGGTCAACGAAAAATACGATTATTAGGAATTACGGTTTCTAACCTTGATCTGCTCAAAAATGGACAGGGTATTCAATTGGATCTTTTTGAAAATAACGATACGTGAACTATCTATATTTCCCTTTGGAATGATATTAACTTTAAAGGAAATAATTTAATGTCTTGCAAATCTGATTATAAAATTAATCACGTTGAGATAATAAAAAACCGCATCATAAGTATAAAACGATGCGGTTCAAATTTAACTTATTAACAGGGGCCATTTCAAGCTTCAGCCGTTTCGGTTGATTGGCCTGATTCTTCACTCATTAATATTTCACGGGCGGATAACCAACCTGCCAACAAAGCAGTAATTAGTCCAAGATATCCTGCTATATAAATCAGGAACATAGCCATTATCCATCCACCAATAGCTAAAGCCAGAAATGTAAGCCACAGTCCAATCATAAATAAATTAATAAAGAGGTCCTTTTTCATCACGCCCAACCATAGATAGAAAAAGAACGCGGCCCAGACTATATTTAACCAAGCGGCATTTGCGGTCATTGGAGCTTCGCTCATCAGGGAAGACGATTGCATATTTGCCAATGATATGACGAAGAAGAAAGTACCTAGCCCCAGAAACAGTGTCATTTCAAATGTTTCACCACGGATGAAAGATAATATTCCAACGACTGCAACCACGACACCGCCTAATATCAAGCCTGTAACTAAGTCAGATTCGGGGAGTTGTTTCATGAACCAACCTGCATTGTACATACTAAACATCCAGCCGGTTATGAAAATAGCAGCGTAGCCTAATACTTTCGGATTTGCTAATTTATTATTCATAATGTCCTCATTCTTTATAGGTTCGTAAATGTCTGTTTATGTTGACATAGGAGGAGATTCTTAATATTCAAGAACCTATATCTACTTCGAACGCTATAAAAGTATAAATTTTTTTGGGAATTAGCAATTATTATCCCATTGATATATAGTGATTTATGTACAATGTTTAACCCGGATTATTCACTAAGAAATTTTCTCAAAATCGAGGATCGGTTTATTTTTTATAAGTTACTTTATTTACAATATGATATGTATTACTTCATATTGGTTACGTGAATAATTCGGGTTAATAAAGTTAGTCTGCTGATTTAACTGTATGGGGACATCGAAATTAAATCTAAGAAATCGTTGGAAAGGCGGTGGGTTTGATCTATAAAATAATCAGTACATCAATAGTTACATCGTAGAATAACATCAAAATTAAGCCGAAACACTCGCATAAATAGATAGACGCTAAAATTTCGCTTTTTTATGCAAAGCTTCCTGAAGTAGAGATTGATATTTCTCATCAGGAATTTCTATACATCCGAATTGTGATAAATGGTCCGTATAAAATTGCGTGTCCCAAAGAGTAAAACCTCCTTTAGAAAGACGCCGATGACAATAATAAAGAGCTATTTTGTCCATTTCTTTTTCGTAGTGAAACATGGATTCACCAAAAAAAGCACTCCGCAAAGCTACACCATATAAACCGCCAACCAAACGGTCCTCTTTATATATTTCAACGGAATGCGCATATCCCAATTCGTGTAATCTTGAATAAGAATCGATAATGATGTCAGAAATCCAGGTCGTTTCCCGGTTGGCGCAGGCCATCATTACTTCTCTGAAATGAGTGTCATACTTAATCTTGAAATGATGCTGACGGATAAGCCGCCGTATATTTTTCGACATATGGAACGATTCCAAAGGAATGATACCACGCTTACCAGCTGTATACCAGTTAATTTCCGTACTATGCCGGGATGGTGCCATCGGGAATACACCCATGGCATAAGCCTCTAAAAGCGTCTCAACGGGGATGACAATCATAAATTACGTTTAAACTTATTGTTAACGGTACTCAGCAAGTCTGAATGATAAATATTTTCTACTCTATAAGTTATTGAAACCTGATACAAAATGTAATTGGGATTCTGTGATGTTCTGAATATTATGAATTAGAAGGCAGAAGGCAGAAGGCAGAAGGCAGAAGGCAGAAGGCAGAAGGCAGAAGGCAGAAGGCAGAAGGCAGAAGGCAGAAGG
>DATFMK010000944.1:0-3344 GCA_035267005.1 Balneolales bacterium | reverse complement strand
TCATTCTTGTAGCTTACGTGAATAATTCGGGTTAAGACTCTAAACATATTACCAGCTACAAATATCCGGTATCTTGCATCTGGCATCCCGCTTCTTTCACATTCCATAAAATTCTTTACATTCTTGTTCGCGTCCGCGAATAACTCTTTTCCCCTGCAATGGACCTTTGTGTTCGGTAACAACCGTACACTGATTTTCCTGACCATCCTTTTCATAAAAAATCACCACCCAGTCATGCGTTTTTTTTAGTTCGTGAGCACGGGCGGTATTCGAAAACAGAACGGTGAAACTCCATCCGCTATCTATTTTATGCATGATGGGAAGCCATGCCTCACCACTTGGATTAAATCGTTTAGGAGCAATTTTTCTGAGCCGGTCTGCTTTAGCCTTTTCGCGGTATTCTTCATCCATTTTCAGTAATAATCCTGCCGCCGGTTCTTGTCCGTCTAAACCCATCTCCCCCTGTCTTTCCGTTCTTTCCATCTGACGAAATCGACGAGCCCTGCGTCTGGTCGATCTTCTCAGCATCGAAGCCAGTGTGTCCCGGATTCCTTTTACTCTGCGTTCACCCATTCCAGGTATTCCTTCTAATCGTCCGTCATTAGCAGCGACTTCCAATTCTTCCAGCGTATCGACTTTCAGTTCTTCGTGGATTCGCTGTGCAAACTCCTCCCCAATCCCGGGAATGGTGGCAAATAATGCCTCCGGTGAAACCTGTCCCTCCAAACGTTCTAGCATGATTAAACGCCCTGTTGTAACATATTCACGAATAGCACCGCCTATACTTTTCCCAATATCAGGTAAATCTTCCAATTTCTTGTCATCTTTCACCAAGGCCATTTCTGCAATCGATTGATTCGAACTCCGCACTGTTTTAGCCGCTTCCCGGTAAGCCCGAACCCGGAACGAATCGGCTTCCTGAACCTCAAGCAGATCAGCAAGTCGATCCAGTACATCCGCAATTTCATCGTTTAGTATTTCTCTTGTCTTCATGAATAATCAATAAAATCCATCAATTCTTTCTGAATCGATATATGTGATCAAATTTTGGCTTTACGAACGGCCTTCTGTACAATTAAACCATCAATAATCTTTTGCAGTTCAACAGCCTGATTAGAAAATATCCAATCCACATTCTTATGAATCTCACGAAACAGGCAATTACGGGATTTTATGAACCCCGTCCCTACCTTTTGTCCCGTGTTATGATGTTTCTGAACAAGATCTTTGGTCAGTAGCAAATAATGTCCCGTCAACCCCCCATAATTTTGTCCAAACGCAATCTTACTCAGTTTCTTGGTATTCGTTTCGGAAACCAGTAAATAAGCTGATGAAGGCACAAATTCAACGAAATCGAACATTCCTGGCGTTAGTGATAAGAAATGATAATCCGTTTCACAAGTTAATCCCGATAAAATACTTTCCAAAACCTGCATCTGATATTCCGGATCCGGATATTTTTCTTTTTTTATTTCGATCATCAGATGAAGTTTTTTGCCAAACTCCGAGACGACTTCACTGAAAGTCGGAATCTGAGGACAGCGGCTTTGTAACTCTCGTAAGGTCGTCTTTTTGATTTTCAGATCTTTCCCATAAACACGCTGACAATTTTTATCATGTATAACCACCGGAAACAGGTCCTTCGTCCAGCGAATATCGAGCTCAACTCCCCATACATTATTTTTATGAGCTATTTTAAAGGCTGGTAACGTATTTTCAAATACGTATTTATTATCATGAACCCCGCGGTGGGAAACAATTTTGCACTCCTTCAGTTTCTTTTGTGAAGGAGTCGCTTGCGGCCTGTAAGCGAAATAGAAATCGGCAGCGCTTTGTAATTGCCTTTGTAACCACGGCGGAATCCGCATTCGAAACCTGATGAGAGTTCTTAAAGCCAGTTTATTTAATATTCTACAATTTAATAAGTATTCAGGAATACAGCCACTTTTCAGACAGTTTTAACATTCACTGATTTTCTGTGATCAACATATTTGAACGTGAATTCGACTTAACTCGGATTATTCACCAAGAAATTTTGTTGTGTCCCGAAGCTTTTGGGTTTAAAAATGCGCATGAAACGTACAAGGATACATTGATCAAGCATTCTGAAAATTCAACGCATAACACGGCAACCGTTCGCAGCTTTTTTTAACGTCCTCAAAATCGAGCATTAATTCATTTTTTATAAATTAATTAATTTACAATATGATATGTATTATTTCTTATTGGTTATGTGAATAATTCGGGTGAGCGTTTCTATCCTTTCTTAGATGGACCCCACCATTTAGGTGGAACCCATCAACAAATGTTCATCATGATGTCACTTGCGTTATCGATTTTTAAATGGAATCGTCCCAAATTTTAAATCCAAATGTTGGAACTATCATCGATGGGCTCCACTCCATGCTTTTCCGGAGTGGGGTCCATCTACCTCTTTGTCAAACCGGATCTGAGAACGCTATCGGTTTTTGTACCGCCATGAATAAAAAATTATTCCCAAACGATTTTAGGGCGTTTAATTTTATTGGGGGATTGATCGTTCAAATATTAAATAATCTGTCCTAAATAAACCGATTATGTATTATCTTTTAAATTCAAAAACGTTTTGGACAGCTATGATAACCTAACGACCACCGTCCGTGGAGGCTGTAAAAAATAACAATGCAAGCGACAAGGCACCTTAATTTTTTAATGGTTTTTAAGTTTTGTTGAAGAGCCTCTCTCCCGAATCCTTTCTGGAGATTGAGAGTGGGGAAGCAAAGCGAAATCGCGCGAAGCACCTAAATTATTTTAGGTAATTGAATTTAATTTATAGTTTTTTCACAGGCTCCACGGTCAACCGTCTATTGTCCGAAATCTTAAGTGAAAATCTCATCTCAAATTCAGGTTAATTTATCCGTTGCTATTCAATCAATCCTCATAAAAGAAATCTTTGAGCTCATCCAAACGGTTTTGAGCATCTTCTTCACCCAATTCAATCAATCTTCGTACATATTGATGCTGAAAGAGTACCATACTCAGCCAGTCGGGACTACTCGTTTCATGTACCCCTTGTCCTCTCATAAAATACCGGAAAAAGTGGGGTAGCTTTTCCTCATATTCTCCAGCCAATAGACCTAAATCCATACTTGGCCTCAGTATGAATAATTTAATGATTCGTTTATTACCCCATTCCTGTCGTGGTAATTTGCGAAGTATTTCATTCATGCTCATAAGACGGTCGGCATCCTGATCGAGCAGATCCAGAAAAATTCCATTCAGCATCACCCCAACTATCTGTGCCGGCGGCGGATATCCCGTTACCATCGGACGAAATTCTTCTTCCACTGTTCGATTATACCGGG
>DATFMK010000943.1:0-2867 GCA_035267005.1 Balneolales bacterium | reverse complement strand
TACTTATTAACTGTGTTTGAATTTAATGTTCCTCTCAATTATAGGTTGTAACAATTAGAATACTCCAACCAAACTTTCGCTACTTGGGTTAACCGCATCTTAAACAAATTATAATTTTTATACTCAATAATTAAGATCTAACTTCATTCATGTTTAAGTAAAATAGCTATTTAAACAGGTTGCCGGGTAGTCGTTTAAACACTCTTTTGCGGTAATGTTAAGATAAGGTACATAGTTAATAATCATCACAATTTGGATTCCAGATCGAAATCGAATTAGATGATTAATTTTAAAGCATATCATGACAGTCATAATGTAGATTGACTAAATCTGCATAAACTGCCATTCTTCAAACACTACAATCAAGCTCTTAAGGAGTCAATTATGAAGCGGTTAACAAATGTTTATATCGTATTTTTAGGATTGATGCTTCTGCTTGTCTCATGTCGTGATAATCTTACCACAACAAATTCAAACTCAAACATTAATTCTGCACCAAATCTACAAGCAAACCATAAAGCAAAACCTGAAAAATTAAATAATGTGAGTGTTTCAGTTTTTGCAACAGGGTTAAACTATCCAAGAGGACTTAAATTCGGACCGGATGGTTATTTATATGTTGCGGAAGCTGGAGTTGGTGGTACTAATTCAACCAGTAGTTCCGCATGTGAGCAGGTTCCTGTACCCATTGGCCCATATTCCGGAAGTATAACAGGAAGTCGTATTTCGAGAATTAATTCATCCGGTGTTAGAACGACCTATGTTGATAATCTCCCTTCCAGTCAAACATCTTTAGCCTCAGGTAACCTTACATCCGGAGTTGCAGATGTTGCATTCATTGGCAATACACTTTACGCCATATTAGCCGGAGCGGGATGCTCACACGGTGTTCCTTCCATACCTAATGGAATTATTCGCATAAAACCAAACAAAACATGGACGATGATCGCCAATTTAAGTGCCTGGCAACAATCGCATCCGGTTGCAAACCCGGAGGAAGAAGATTTTGAACCTGATGGAACGTGGTATAGCATGATCAATGTCAGGGGCAACCTATACGCCATAGAACCCAATCATGGAGAGATGGTCAGGGTAACTCCATCGGGACATATTAGTCGTGTGATTGATGTTTCAGCCAGTCAGGGTCATATCGTGCCGACTGTTGTGGCTTATCATGGTAATTTTTTCATTGGCAATCTGAATACATTCCCTATTGTTCAGGGAAGCTCGGATATTTTTAAAGTGACTCCCAGTGGCCGGATAAAAGTCTGGGCTACGGGTTTTACCACCATTTTAGGTATTCTTGTGGATCAGCAGAGGCGAATTTATGTCCTGGAGAATACTACCGGTGAAGGCAACATGGAACCCACTCCAAATACAGGAAAAATCATTCGATTAGACAATTCCGGTCACAGAGAAGTCATAGCATCCGGTTTGAATTTACCAACCGGTATGACGTTTGGTCCGGACGGAAATATTTATGTATCCGTCATTGGATTTGGTCCGCCAGCAAATGCTGGTTCCGGAGAGATACTCAAGATTACTCTCTGACTAAATCACTGTATTTAACTCACATCTTACATTCCGGACTACCTTCAAGCCAGATTGATAATATTCAAAATATAAACATAAGATTGAATGGACTTACAAGCGTTTTTAGATAAAAACCTGTAAGTCCATTTTTTTAATCGTTAACACCGACTTACCCATGTATTCTAATAATTCACAAGGTTGATATTATCACGAATATACGATGAATTAAATAATTAGAAATCCAAAGCCGGATTCAGAAATCCGTCGCAAGTGCTTTGTGGGCTATCTTTCATTTTGTAACCATTATTTATATCCGGTTACTTAATAGATGTTTCGGATTTGTCTCCAAAAATTTAGAAATAGCTCTTAAGTTATAGAATCAAAACTTGTATTAAGGTCACAAATACTTTAAATTTGATGCTCTCGATAATCATAAGAAGTATTATCGGGAAAGTGTGAAGTTGGGCCTGTAGCTCAGTGGTTAGAGCAGTCGACTCATAATCGATTGGTCGGGGGTTCAAGTCCCTCCAGGCCCACTTTCAAAAACATTGTATTTGTCCTTTTAAAATCCTCGTTTAATTTGTTTAAACGGGGATTTTTTGTAGATATGAAGCTATCAGCACTCAGCTAACAGTTATCAGCTTTATTAGTTGCTGTCGCTCATTGTAGCCATTTCCCTATCTCCGTAATCCATCCATCCTTTTCGACCTTATTTAACGAGATTTCGATATAATGATAGGTATGAATATGGACTTATTTGTCGTATTTACGTTTATAAGATCTCTCACCCCAAAAGCGGGTTCGAGATGAGCCATTGAGTGGTGTTCTTACGTATCAACATCATCTATCGTCATTTCGAGCGGAGGGGGAAATCTTCAGAGTCAAGTAACCACTTAAAACGCTTTTTAAAGAGTATTTTATATAGAGCTTACGTTATTTAACGTGAATTCAACATAAGTAATTTATAGAATAAGAGTTTTAAAATAAACGGATGCTTTGATCTCTGTTTAAAGTTAATATAGACTAATATAACAGTACATTATGACATGAAATTAGTTCATTGTTTCAAAACGGCCACCGTCCGTAGAGGCTCTTCAACAAAATTCCAAAACAATTAAAAAATTAAGGAGCCTTGTTGCTTGCATTTTGGATCCGATATCGACTCCAATGTGCCCCTTATAGCCGAAATACCATTGGCCCCGTTTCTTGGTCGAACGAGTATCGGTATCGATCTGATGGCTGGGCTCTTTGTCCAGTTTTTCACGTTTCTCATCCGATAGGGGACGATTCGAGGAGGGCAGGATCATCGCATCCACAATCGTACCTTTTTTGAG
>DATFMK010000942.1:0-5591 GCA_035267005.1 Balneolales bacterium | reverse complement strand
GCTTCTGCGAACCTGCCCGCCGATAGGAGGGTACAATCCCGGGAGCTACGCTCAGCTGGATTACTAACGTGATCCAGAACTGAGCCTCTCCTGCGATTGCAATCCCGATGTCCTGGCGAAGCCATGACATTTGGGATTTTTCATTCCCAATCCTTATGAGCGTGAACGCTCAACGTCTTGTAAATGAAAAATCCCAGTGCATCTTCGATGCACCGGGATTGTATTCGATGTGGGTCATACTGGATTCGAACGCATTAAAAATTAGTTTGTAAAAACCTATAAAACAGATGTTTGCAAGTTCTGGAATTTAAACGTATTCTGTTTTATGGAACAAATTTGTTCTGTTTGTCGGAACAAGCAATTAATGTAGTAATCTTTAGAAACCTACTTTTTCGTTTCTTTTGAAAATAGATATGTAATTGATTGTTTAGAGGTCAGAGCTGTACAAAGACAACTGCGAATTATTCGTAAGGAACAAACCATTCTCTTGCAAATATATAAAGTCATTGCTATTGTTAATTGAGTTAAATACATTTTACTTGCAAACTGCAAGTAAAATGTATACCTTTGGTAATCAATTTAATTTCAATTTTTTGAACAAACAATTCCGTTGCAATTGTCCAATTACATCAGCATTAGATATTCTTGGGGATAAATGGACCTTAACGTTAATTAAACTTATGTTGGTAGAAGGCAGAAAAACCTTTAAAGACTTTTTGGAAAGTAAGGAAGCGATATCTTCTAACATTTTGTCTGATAGACTAAAGATGATGGAAGAATACAACATCATCATAAAAAAAAGTGCCCCAAATAATAAGAAATCAAACTTTTATCTTTTAACGGAAAAAGGACTTGATTTAACCCCAACTCTTGTAGAAATAACTTTATGGAGTGATCGAAATGTTCGAGAATACCATCCGACATTAATGCCCGAAGAAAAGATAGCCGTAATTAAGAAGAACAAGTCACAATATATCAACTCTTTAATCGAGAATTATAAAAAACAAAACGAGCCGGTAGAAGGAATGTGACAATTTTAGTTAAAAAATTAAAATCAAAATTATGTCCAATAAGAACGAAGATAAATTATCGAAAATCACACTTTTTGATAAAATGAACGCAAATGTTTTAGGAGCTGTAACGAAGGAAATGCCTCGTTTAAAAAAGGCCAGAAAAGAAAATAATTACAAGCATTCAGAACCTACTTTTAGAGTCCCACCAAAAATGCCATTTGAATATATAACTCTTGAGGGGCTAGAAATTAGAGTTGCTATTGATTCAAAAGATGATTCGAGACCTAATTTAGTGCTGCTTTCACCGTATCCACACAGTATCATGGGATATGCGCCAATGTGGGATAAATTGAAAGAACACTTTAATCTTTTTGCTTATGATATGCCAGGTTTTGGACGAAGTCAAAAAAGTCTTGATCACATGACCTTTAAAGCTCAAGGTGAGTTTTTAAAAGTTTTTTTAGATCATTATAAGATAAAATCTCCTCATTTATTCGGTCCTGATGTTGGAATGCCGGCAATCCTGTATTACACAGGAACATTTGAAAACTCAGTAAAAAGTTTAATCATTGGAGATGGGCCGGGCATAGCCCCTTCAGCTAACGCAAGTATGATTGATAAAATGGTTTACTCTGGTTTTTGGCGAACAGTTTTTAAAATTGCAGGTGAGGGTGCACTAGTAGAGGGAGCTAAACTAGTTTGTTTTACTAATTATACGCCAAACGAAATTGAAATGTCTGATTATAAAAAGTCATATGCCGGGGGTAAGGTTGCAGACTCAATGCAGTGGTTTAAAGATTACGACAAAAGCATAGCTGATACAGACCCATTAATTGACAAAATTGAGCAGCCCACATTAATTTTTTGGGGTGATGAGGATGCTATCCTTTATCCTGAGAACGGAGAAAGAATGCATCAAAGAATGAAAAATAGTGAATTAAAAATATTTGAGAAAACAGGTCATTTTTCATATTTAGATCGATATGAAGAGTTTGGTGATATTCTTGTAACTTGGGTTTTGAAACAAAACTAAATGAAACGAATAGCGATTAAAGGATTACATAAACTATCGGTTCTAGCAATAGTACTTTTAATAATTGTTTCCTGTGGAAACAAATCCAATCAAGATAAAAGCCTGGTGCTGCTAAGTGAAACTGCCGTTGATTCATTAGATAATATCATAAAAGATGAAATAGTTTCCTATAAATGGAAAATTTCTTTAGATCATCATCGAATGGCTAAAGAGGAAGAGGCATACACTCCGCCTGCCATTGCGACTATTTTTTCTGATTCAAAAATTAATTCAAGCATATTAGAAAACAATGACCCGCTTGTTGCAATTGATCTACCATTTAAGTTTCTTGCCTTTTCTGAGCCTGATTTGAATAGCGTCTATATCGCTTACACTTCTGCTGATTTCATTTCAAAACGTCATGACCTGCCGTTTTCCTTATTATCTGAATTCAAAAGCAGGCAAGATTCGATATTAAGCCATTTCCACAAATCAACTATATCGGAAGTTGATTTAGATCAGGTAACTAAAGGATATGCGATAATAAAAATTAAATCTGACTTTGATTTTAAGGAAACGGTAAATAAGCTTAAAGAGACTATTAATGGTATATCAGGAACGAAAACCTTTGGTGTAATTGACTACAAAAAGGATGCAGAAACATTTGATATTGAATTAAATCCGACAACACTTATCTTTTTTGGTGCTCCGGAGCCAGGAGCAAAAGCTATGAAAAACACACCCAAACTTGGCCTCGATGCATTTTGCCAAAAGTTAATAATTCTTGAAAATCAAGAAGGTGAGGTATGGGTAGCATTTAACGATATTGAAAAGTTATCAAGACTTTACTATAACAAATCTACTTTACCCCAAAAAACAATCAATAGAAGATTAAAGAAAACAATTACAGGAAGTATTCAAAAATAAAATTATAAATAGGATGAGACAGTTGATTATTGTAATACTTGGATATTTTTCCTTGATGTTTGTTACATCTTGCGAAAATTCAACAAAGGAAATGAATGAAAGTGCAAGTGAAAATATTTTAAATGCAGAAACTCTGGATAGATCTGTCCTTCCTGTTAAGAATTCGTTTCAGGGAAAAATGGGGGAAACATATAAAACTTCCGAGCAAAACTTCCCTAAAGCAGTTAGCGCACCTAAGGGAGCACCTAATGTCGTTTTAATTATGCTAGATGATGTGGGGTTTGGTCAATTAGGGGTAAATGGAGGTTTAATACCAACACCCTATTTGGACCAATTAAGTAAGGAAGGATTATTGTTTAACAATTTTCATACAACTAGCGTTTGCTCACCCACCAGAGCTGCCCTTATGACTGGAAGAAATCAGCACGAAGTTGGCTTTGGTACAATTACAGAGATGTCTACAGGATACCCTGGATACAACAGCATCATTCCAAAAGAGGCTGCAACCTTACCAGAAGTTTTAAGGCTAAATGGTTACAACACTGCCTTATTTGGGAAATGGCATAATACTCCTGACTGGGTTGTGAATCAATCAGGCCCCATGGATTTATGGCCTACAGGACTTGGTTTTGAGCATTTTTACGGATGGTTTGGAGGTGAAACCAGTCAATATCAACCCCAGTTATGGAGGAATACCAATCCTGTTGAACCCCCTTACTCATACAAAGACGGGTATCATCTAACTGAAGATTTAACAGCTCAGGCTACTTCTTGGGTTGCAAACCAAAAAGCACTTGCACCTGATAAACCCTACTTTATGTTCTTTGCTCCAGGAGCAGTCCATTCACCTATCCACGCACCAAAAGAGTGGATTGACAAATTTAAGGGACAATTTGACGAGGGATGGGATGTTTACCGCGAAAAGGCATTTAAAAGACAAAAGGAGCTCGGAATAATCCCAGAAAACGCGAAATTAACACCAAGACCGGAATCCATTCCTTCATGGGAATCTATGTCTGAAAAAGAGAAGATAGTCTATGCTCGACAAGCGGAAGTTGTTGCAGGCTACTTAGCACATGCAGACCATTATATTGGAGAAATGCTCGAAGAAATTAAAAAGCTCCCAGGTGGTGACAACACAATGATTATTTATATTACAGGGGACAACGGAGCATCTCCCGAAGGTAGCATGACTGGAACAGACAATAACATGTTAACGCAAAATGGATTAAAATCAACTATTGAAGCTCAGTATGAGGTTCTTGATGAACTTGGAAGTTACAAACATGAAAACCACTATGGAGTGCCATGGTCTTGGGCATTTAGCACACCTTTTCAATGGATGAAAAGGGTTGCATCTCACTACGGAGGTACAAAAAATAGTGTAATAATTAACTATCCTGATCATATCTCTGAGCCTGGTTCGATTCGCGAACAATTTCATCATGTAATCGATATCGCGCCTACAATTTATGAAGCAGCAAACATACCCCAACCTATAGAAGTTAATGGTGCTACTCAAATGCCTATGTCTGGCGTAAGTATGCAATACACTTTTATGGATAAAGAAGCAAAAGGCAGAAGGTTAATTCAATATTTTGAAACTGAAGGTAGAAGAGCTATTTATCACGATGGTTGGATCGCATGTGCAGTACATAGTGTTCCTTGGGAGCTTATTAATGCTACTGGGGAGTTTGAAAGTGATGAATGGGAGCTTTATAATGTAGAAAATGATTATTCTCAATACAATAATTTAGCAAAAGATAATCCTGAAAAACTGACCGAGTTAAAAGAATTATTTAAGAGCGAAGCAAGAAAGTATAATGTTTATCCATTAGATGATAGGTGGGCCCAAAGAGCAATGAACCCAGAAAGACCATCAGTAAACAGCAAAAGAACTCATTACCACTTTGATTCTGGAACGAGAAGATTAACAGAAGGTAGTGCTCCTATGGTGTTTCAAACATCCCACACCATAACTGCTGACATCAATATCCCTCAAGAAGGCGGTGATGGCGTTATTGTTGCTATGGGTGGAAGAACATCTGGCTATACCTTTTATATGATGAACGGTTACCTCAATTATGAATATAACTGGTTTACTAAAGAATATTACTTGACAACTTCTAAAAATAAAATCACTCCAGGTAATCATGTGGTAAAAATGGTATATGAACAAAAACCATTTGTTCCTTTTAAAGATTTGACTGGCGGAACCGTTCAGCTTTTTGTTGATGATGTTTTAGTTGGAGAGGGAATGACGGATAAAATGGTGTTTGGAAAGTACACCTTGACTGAAACCATGGATGTGGGAATTGATTTAGGATCTTCTGTATCTCAAAGATATGAGCCCATGGAGCCCTTTGAGTTTAATGGGAAAATCAACTACGTGGATTATGATATTTCCCCTTCTAGACCGGAAATAATTAACAATTAGTACTCAATAGATTTGCCATGTTGGTTTTTTCAACGATATGACTATATCGTAGGATCATCAAATAACGAAAGCGCAACGATTGGTATATAAATCATAGCCGCCTATCGTCAGGCTACTGCTCATACACAAACCGCTGTGCCTCATTATGACAAACTGCTAATCAATGATAAAATTCTTTAGAGAAATTAGACAAAAAGAGCTG
>DATFMK010000941.1:0-17503 GCA_035267005.1 Balneolales bacterium | reverse complement strand
AATTATATCCCTTCCTATGACGATCCCGGAATCATCGCCGGGCAGGGAACAGCCACTTTTGAGCTGCTACAGGATCATCCGGATCTGGACGTTATTATGGCTCCGGTTGGCGGGGGCGGTTTGCTCAGCGGGACCTCAATTTCAGCCAAGAATGTAAATCCGGACGTAACGGTGATTGGAGCTGAACCGGCTAATGCGGATGATGCCTATCGTTCGTTTAAATCAGGTAAACGTCAGCCTATCAAAACCAATGATACTATAGCGGATGGATTACGAACCGAATTAAGCGATCTGACATTTTCCATCATTTATAAAAATACTGATGATATCATTACGGTGAGTGAAGAGGCTATCATATCAGCTATGCGATTCATATGGGAGAGAATGAAAATAATTATTGAACCTTCCTCAGCGGTACCCATAGCAGTACTAATGGAACAGAAACTATCCGTAGAGAACAAGAAAATAGGGGTGATTATTTCTGGCGGTAATGTCGATTTGGAAAAGCTGCCCTGGATGTCGTGATTGGGTTTTAATTAAGCATAACAACCCTAAATCTATAATTGACGAATAACAGAACGCGGACGACACGGACAACACGGATTTCCACGGAACTATAGATAAATTTCCATCTTTTTACTGACAAGTTTGGTTTAAGATTCAGAATTAACATAGTGTTAACGCGGACATCTTTTAGCCGAAGTGGCTTTATAACCTCGACGAATGTTGGGGAAACTTCCTAATTTAATTGAGCTTATAAGCCTGGAACAACAGCAGTGGATTGCCATGCTGCATCCTCCGAAGATTCCGCTCGCAATGGCACCATGGTAGTTTAGTGGATTTCAAAATAAGGCACTATACCCAAAAGGTGTTTTATATTGCAACGGCATTATTTTTATTAAGGGTGGAAATAAAAAAAAGCCCTGAGTGTCATCACGAGGCCGGATGGCCGTGGTGAACTCCTCCTGTAGGTAAGTCCATGAGCTTAAACAACGGCAGGGGATTGCCGCATTTAGAAAGACCGTACAATTCCCCTCTCCCTATCAAGTTTACCATTTATAAACTAATATCTATATATTATTTAATAATAGTGGTTTATATTAAATATGAACGCTCAGAATAAAAACGGGTTCTTTATTTAAACGTTATTCAAATTCAGGTGGTTTTGATAATAGTGTTTATCGTTTGGAATAATCAGGCAACTAATTTTGGAAAGGAATGCATGCTATGATTCGACTTGATATTAATAGCGATGAAAAACAGGTGTTGATCGAAGCTCTGCAAAATTATATCTCCGAATTACGAATGGAGATTGTCGATACCGACAGTTCCGCATTTCGGGAGAAACTTAAAAGTAAGAAAAGGACGCTAAACCGTATTCTTCATATGATTGAGGGAGAGAAAGTCGAACCCGAAGTGTAATCGTATAGTTGACCATCATTCTTTGGAAAAGGTGACAGTTAGCCAATTATCTTTCAGATTTTGCCCGGTCATTTTGTAATAATTCAGAAAATTCGGAAGGAAAAAGTTGCGCCGCTGATTTTTTACTTGTAAGACCAATTCATCTCCGAATTGTTGAACGGTGTAAGGTTCTCCTTCAATAAATGGTAAGTGTAATTTTATGATATATTGATCATCTTTTTCATCGATTTCATAAATGGATTCTTTATAAAGGACCTCAGCAGGATCCCGTTTCCCGTAGGTTTTTTCCCCTATGGAATTGAGAAGGTCTAATCCGAAAACTTCTTTGCCCATGTGGGCGACCCTGAAAATCGGTAATGGTGAAAAGCTATCCTCAATTTCTTGCAAATACGTTTTTTGTGACTTTACATAATTTTTAAATAATTCTCCGGCGTGTTCTTCCTCAATAATTCTGTTGACAATCACCGCGTCAACGGTGAAACCGTATAGTTGCAGATAGGTAAATGCTCGGCGGGATTCCTGAATAACCATTCGCTCGGGATTGGTGACCAGCCTGATAGAGCTGGTCGACGCATCACTTAACACATCCTGAATCCTTTTTAACTTATCAAAGATGGCTTCCAGTTCTTCATAACCTTTATCAAACGGAACACCGGTGACCATTCTGGCGGCTCTGCCTACGGTCCGCACGGCGAATCGCTGAAACGGGAAAGCTTGCATCAGCCACCATTGAGTGATTTGTGGTAATGACAACAATGTCAGTGTTTCACCGGTTGGAGCACTATCGACGATAATCAGGTCATAATCATCTTCATGGTAAAATTTATCGAGCCATAAAAGTGCGGAACCTTCGCCCATACCGGGAATGGCGGCCAACTCTTCCGCGGCTACTGTTTCTAATCCCTGCCATTTTAAAACGACCAATAAGAGATCGCGTATACTTCCCCAGTATTTTTTCATGGAATAGTATAAATCGATCTCCAGCGCGTCAAGATTTTCCTGTACTTCCTCTGGCTCCGGGCCAAGTTTGACATCCAGTGCATCGGCGAGGCTGTGTGCCGGATCGGTTGACATAATCAGGGTTTTATAGCCGTTTTTTGCGGCTTTTACTGCTGTGGATGCGGCAATGGTAGTTTTCCCGACACCTCCTTTACCCGTAAATAGTAAAATGCGTTTTCCTGCCATAGGATCTTGGTGAATAATCCAGGTTATAGCTCTAAGTTAATCATATTCATAGTTTCTGTTAATGATATTAGAGTAAAAAAATGTGGGACAAGCTATGAGCGGTTTTAAAAGAGTTTCCCTATTTAAATATGATTTTGTAATAATCGCGACCAATTCTAACAGGTGATATTATATTAAATTTTTCAGATAGCATTACTTACGGCAAAATTTTATAGTAGTATGTAAATAGTAATCAATAACCATCCTGGCCGGTTATTTGATTGCTGAGATAAAGTTTTAACCGGTAAATCATGAGAGACAATGAGACTTGCCCATCTAATTACGTCTGAATCGGTATCGGAGGGTCATCCCGATAAAATTTGTGATCAGGTTTCTGATGCCGTTCTTGATGCCTATTTGAGAGTTGATCCCCATGCTCATGTAGCCTGCGATACATTTGTCACTTCTAAATACATGTTATTGGGTGGAGAAATACAGTCGAAACAAAAGATTTCAACGCAGGAATTAGAAGAGATTGCCCGGTCGGTTGTTTGTGATATCGGGTATAATAATGACGATTATGGCTATAATTGTGATACTTTTGAATTTGAAAGCCGGTTACATCAGCAATCTCAGGAGATCGCGAATGCGGTAGTAAATGACCATTTGAATCTGGGGGCTGGCGATCAGGGGATGATGTTTGGCTATGCTTGTAATGAGACGTCGGAATATATGCCATTCAGTATCTTATTGGCCCATAAATTATTACGTGAATTAGCCAATATCAGGAAAAATACCAAATTGATGCCCTATTTACGTCCGGATGCCAAATGTCAGATCACCGTTTCATATGATTCCAAAGAAAGACTTGACCGGATTGAAACGATTGTATTATCTACACAACATGAACCTTTCAAAAATAGTAAAATTGCTTTAAAAACAATCCGCAGGGATGTAAAAAGAATCCTGATACCACGCTTACTTGATAAATTGAGTGATAAGGACCGGAGCTATTTTCATGATGATATTCAATATTTTATAAATCCGTCAGGCAGCTTTATTGCAGGCGGACCATTTTGTGATACAGGATTGACGGGGCGTAAAATTATTGTTGATACGTATGGCGGACACGCGCCTCATGGTGGCGGAGCCTTTTCAGGGAAAGATGCTACCAAAGTTGATCGGTCTGCCGCATATATGGCTCGTTATATTGCTAAAAATATCGTTGCGGCCGGATTAACGGATCGCTGCACTTTTCAAATTTCGTACGCCATTGGGTACACTCAGCCGATATCGATTTATATTGACGATCATAATACCGCAAAAATAAACCCACACAAAATTGAAAGAGCTGTACGCGAATTGTTTGATATGAGTCCCTCTGGTATCATTCAAAAACTTGATTTATACAAACCCATTTATCAAAAAACATCCGCTTATGGTCATTTTGGAAGAACGGATTTTGATTTTAATTGGGAAAAACTGGGCGATGTTGAAGAATTACTTAAAATTGTAGATTATAATAAATCCAGAACTTATTGACATATAAGCAGTTATTAAGATCTAAATGTTCTTTTACATTAAACTTTAAAGAAAAAGGTTTTATTTCTCTAAATAATTTTTATTATAAAACAAGCTCTTGGAAACATTAACTATTTGGTGTCACAAACTTAATATCTATGAAAGAACTGCTCTTGCTTGCAGGTTGGATTATTATTGGATTGTTATTCATCAAAAAGATAATAGCCTGGCGTAGAGGCGTTATTACCAGCAAGAAATTATTGGGCAGCTGCTCATTGATCATCATGTTAGGAACGGTCACCTTTTTTAGTATCTCTGCAAGTCTGGCATTCATTTGGCTCTCCATTCCATTTTTAGGATATCTCTTCTATTACACGTTGAATAAAGATGTGGCTGATAAACAAGAAATAAAACGGTACTAAGTCTTATATATTCCAATCTCAAATTAGAATAATTTCTAATCCATACTTAAGATAAATTACGGGTCTTATTCGGATTATGTTGTCATGTATTTGTAATTCGGGGGACGAAGAAAGGAGTACGGTTGATTATCATTCGTTTATCTTGGAAAATGACGAATATGGGAGTCAGTCGGACTTAAATGAATCTTCTGCAAATTCGTCAGATTTGGCCATATTCCGCAATCTTTTTCGTTAAAGGAAACCACTATTCGTCTCAAAAGACCCCGAAACCGGTCTTAAACTGACAAATTTTCATTATGATTTCTTAAGTCCGACAGCCTCTTAGAGTTTACTCTTTGAGATTTTAACACGGTACCGCTCACTTAAAACTTCCCGAAAAGGATCAGGACAAATTATACCTGCGGTTAGGACTTTTTTACCGGATTATCTCGTTTTGTTTAATCCGCTCCCTGAAAGGAGCTCACCTATTCGTCATAAACCGATATTCATGACTCTATAATGTAAGTGTATTCATACCAGATACTTATCGGATATCCGTTAAAATATTTTAAAGACAATAAACAAGAACGGAATAGGAATGTTTCAAAGTCATATTCGGGGAAAAATGCTTGTTTAACCTAACCTCGTACGTTTCATGCGCATTTCGAACTTCGTCTTGATCAAGACAAAATTTTTTGGTGAATAATCCGGGTTTAATGTATTAAAGCCTCAAATCCGATTATTTTAAAAAGTGGGGGATAAGTTGAAAAATATCAAACCCAAACACTCAAATCTCGTCGCTATTTTTTCCCTGCGAACAAATTAAATGAGACTGCCTTCACAGTATAAAGACAACCCATCATAAACTAATCATAGCAATAAGCCTGAAATATTTATAATTTTAAAAAAAGGAAATCATCAAAGAGAGTAGATCAACAGTCCTATGAATCTTGAAAAGTTACTTGAAGCGAAAGCCGATGAGATTTTAAATCAGGCTCAGGATATTTTGGAGCATTCTCATATCCCGCACTATGATAACGTCGGGAAAAAGAGTTATGGGGTCTATCTGAAAAATTTATATGACTTGACGTTAAGCTGTATCAAATCAAAAAGCTTGCTTGCCATTAACGAATACGCTGAAATTCTGGCGAAAGACAGGTATGAAGCCGGTTTTGATCTCCATGAAGTTCAGCGGGTATTTAATATACTTGAGGAGACCATTTGGATGACCATCATTCATGATCTGTCACCGGATGAATATGAAGAGGCTCTTCGGTTAACAAGCACGATTTTGGGAGCGGGTAAAGCAGCATTGGCCGATACCTATGTCTCATTGGCAAGCGAAAGGAAAGTACCTCATCGTGATATTGAAGCTTTATTCAAAGGTACGGATGGGGTTTAATCCCACTATAATTAAATTAATCTTGTATCGTTTCTAAGGAAACAATATACACTATAAGTCACGTTATTAGATAAAAACCTGATTTTGACTAAGTGAATAATAGACCATGAATTGCAAAAAACTAATGACGGCGGAGGCTGTAAAAAAATAACAATGCAAGCGATAAGGCACCTTGATTTTTTAATTGTTTTTGAGTTTTGTTGAAGAACCTCTCGCCCTGTCGCGGATTTATCTGTGAAAGGGAGAACTTGTCCCGAATCCTTTCAGGAGATTGAGAGTGGGGAAGCAAAGCAAAATCGCGCGAAGCACCTAAATTATTTAAGGCAAATGAATTTGATTTATAGTTTTGTCACAGCCTCCACCGTCCACGGTCCATTGTTATCAATCGTAATTGATTATATTATCTCAAAATCAGATTAGCAAGATATTCATATAAGCAAAAATCATAATCAGCTCCAGAAACATGTTCGGTTTTAAGAAAAAACGTCGTAATCGATTGATGGGCAGTCCATTTCCGGATTCCTGGCTTTCGATTATTAGGAAGCATGTTCCTTATTATGAAATGCTTCCTGAGGAGAGTCGCCGGAAGTTAAGAGGGAGGATACAGGTCTTTCTCGATGAAAAAACGTTTGAAGGCTGTGGTGGCTTGGTGATGACGGATGAGATACGTGTGATCACGGCAACGCAAGCCTGTATTTTACTTTTAGGTGATATAAGTGATTATTATCCGGAACTATATTCTATCTTAGTCTATCCGCATAGTTATTTTGTTGATTTTAAAAATCCTCAGCCCGATGGTACGATCATAGAAGGGATACAAGCACGCAGCGGGGAATCGTGGAATCGTGGTAATGTCGTTTTATCCTGGTATCACACACTTAATGGAGCCAAAATACCTTACGACGGACATAATCTTGTTTTTCATGAATTTGCCCATCAACTCGATTATGAATACCGGGCTACTAACAATGGAATGTTCAAAAGGGAAAATAGATCGAAATGGGTGGATATTCTTGAACGGGAATATCGTCGATTGATTTATCAGCTCAATAAAGGTAATCCCACTATGATCGATCCATATGCGGCTACGAATCTTGCTGAATTTTTTGCTGTTTCTACAGAGCTCTTTTTTGAAAAACCACTCGAAATGCGTGGTTTACATCCCGAGTGGTTTAATCAACTGACTTTATTTTATAATCAAAATCCGGCTAATTATTTTCAATTTTCGTCCACCGAATTAACATAGTTCGCATGGGATGGAAAGGTAATGATTCGTTCCTATTTCAAGGTTTTTACACTATAATCGCTGATTTTAAGATGGAGATGATGATTGAGTCTGAAACCGACAATTCCCTCGCTCGACATCAGATTGGAACGTGATAAACTCTTAAGGACTTTTCCGTTACAAATGAAGTCTACATTATCGCCCTGAACCTTAATGGATAACGTATTAACTGTTTCACCATGCTTATCCATTTTATTAACGGCTGTATTACGGGTCCATCCAACGAGCAATGACGTACTGGCGTTTGTTCTTCGTTTGATCAGGTAATCGCCATCCTGACGAACCAGAAAATAGATATAACTCTGATTGGATGCCTGCAGGTTTTGTCCACCGAAAAACAATCCATAAGCTTCGGCATGATGCGTCTTTTGAATCTGATCGAATTTTGCGGTTATTTGATAATTACCTGTTTCAATATTATTGGGATTATAATAGATTCCGGCCCCCATGGCATCTGCTTTAAAAAAGTATCCATATCCCGTTTTTTGAAAGCTGAAATCTTTTTTTCCGGCATAAGTGTGATCAAGACGATAATACCAGCCAAACGGCAATTTCCCCTTAAATTCAAGTTTTTTGGGAGTTCCGTTATTCTGAGCGAATGCCGCAGTGGACATAAACAGGAGAGAGAAGAATAAAATGAGTTTACGCATGATAATCTGACATTTTAAGTTGATGGTCGAGTAAGAATTTGATGTTGTGATATTTAATTACACATTTCCAATATTATAAACAAAATGATCGCTATTTTATATAAAAACAATTTATATGCGTCATTCTAACAATACGCATATACATCAAGATGTTAGTACAACAATATAATTACAAAATAGATTTCAATTTCTCCGAAGAAATATTGGCGCCGCATATCACAATGATACTGCGCTGATTTTTAAATTGTTCAACATTCTGCATAAAAGAAGCAACGGCGACACCGGCAGCTCCTTCAATCAATTTGCTGTGTTTAGTTAAAATTGTCTTGATACCCCTTTTAATTTCATCTTCAGAAACCAAAAAGAAATCATCGACTAATTGCTTGCAGATATCATAGGTTATGGAATCCTCTTCAAACCCACCTGCCGAACCATCCGAAAGTGTCTCTTGTGGTTCAACGGTTTGATATTTCCCACTTTGGATACTTAGGGCCATTTCCGGAGAATTAGCAGGTTGACATCCCCAAATTTGAGTTTCGGGTGAAACCGTCTTGAGGTAAGTAGCCATACCGGACATCAATCCACCGCCACCAACAGTAACAAACATGTTATCAATACCTGAAATTTGAGAAGCTATTTCCATGGCAATGGTTCCTTGTCCGCCAATAACTTGTGGATCATTATAAGGAGATACCCACGCCATGTCATGCTCCTCTGCGTATTTTTTTGCATACATCTCCGAGTCGAAACAATCATCACCATGAAAGAGAATTTCAACGCCATACGATTTTAAAGCATCCACTTTGGAAGAAACGGCATTATGAGGCAGAACGATCATTCCTTCCATATCCAAAAGCCTGAGGGCACGGGCAAAACCGAGACCATGATTACCCGTAGATGCGGTAATCGCTACTTTTTTATTTCCGGATTCTTTAAGTGATGCTAATTTATTCAGGCTGCCTCTTGCTTTAAAAGAACCGGTGATTTGTTCACTTTCCAATTTTAAATAAACGTCTCCATTGCATAATGAACTAAGATAATTGGAATGAAGCAGAGGGGTTTTATAAATATGTGTACGAATTCGATGTTCCGCTTTTAAAATTTCTGCCAGGATATCCATAAGTATTTCAGCAATTTAACTCATTTTATTGTTTCGGAATTTAATATAACGTCCGTTCGGAACAATATTATGCTTTTTTGAAGAGCAAAGCTAAACGTTTAAAATTTAATTGTTTTTGAAATATACTTATTGAAGGATGATACTTACTGAGTGGTTTCAATTATAATCCGTTATTTTATGCAAAAGACATTCTTAAAAACCATTTAAAATCACTATTAAAATGCAAATAGAGACCTTTGAACTCGAGAGGCAACAATCATTATATGAAAATAGGGTCTCATATAATTTGACTGAAAGTGGGGTTCATCCATTTACCCTAAAGGAATTATTGGGAAGAGATGAAATCGAATCATTATTAGATATAAGGCTGGGTTATGGTCAGACTAACGGATCAATTGATCTCCGCAGAAATATCGCGGCTTTGTATAGCGACCGGACAGAGGAGAATGTTCTTGTGACAAGTGGTTCCTCAGAAGCCAATTTTGTAGCGATGCATACTTTGCTGGAACCTGGTGATGAAATCTTGTATATGGTACCGAATTACCTACAAATCTGGGGTTTAGCGAAATCGATGGGCGTCCGTGTACAAACTTTTAGTTTGAAGGAAGAATTAAACTGGCAGCCGGATATTGCGGAGATTCAGGAAAAAGTATCTGAAAAGACGAAAATGATTGTCATTTGCAATCCCAATAATCCGACAGGTTCCGTTTTGAATAAGGAATCCATCACCAGAATCATAAATTTAGCAGATAATGTAAATGCTTATCTTTATGCGGATGAGGTATATAGGGGTGCGGAACTTGACGGTAAAGAAACCGTAAGTATGCTGGATCTTTATGATAAAACCGTGGTGAGTGGCGGATTATCGAAAGCCTATGCATTACCGGGATTACGAATCGGCTGGTTAACGGGACCTTCAGATATTATTGCGTCTTGCTGGTCGCATCGTGATTATACATCCATAAGTTCGGGGTTATTGAGTCAATATATTGCCGAATATGCATTACATCCAGAAAAACGCGATTCCATTTTAGAAAGGAATCGGTCTATCCTGCGTGAAAATCTGGAATTCCTTATAAACTGGAATGAACAACAAGATCATTTGTTTGCATTTCAGTCGCCAAAAGCAGGAGGGATGGTTTATATGAAATATCAAATGGATATCAGTTCCAATGAATTAACGGACCGGTTACGCAAAGAAAAAAGCGTGTTTTTGGTCCCGGGAGAACATTTTGGAATGGACCATTATTTACGACTCGGAATCGGTGCCAATCAGGAATATCTGAAAGAAGGTCTACAGCGTTTCAGTAAATTTTTAAAGGAGATTAATGGGGAAGGTGGTAAAAAGATATAAAAATTCTTAAGTGCTGATTGTATGTTAATTCAAATGCGATACCGGTTGTGATTTTGAAAAGAAGCCCGAATGGGCTTCAAAACGAATAACTCCGGGTGGTAACCCGGAGAAAAAATGTATAAATAACACAACCCCGAATGGGGTTGAACGAATCCATCAAAATCTAATATTTCCTAATAAGATCTATTGATAATCTTAAAAATCATGATTATATAGGGTTACCGGTAACATCGATAATATTTATAAATCAATTATATTCGTTGCCTGTTGTGTCGGAGTGTAAAAAAACATCTGTTTTTATGTGAATTTGAGATAGAGATCTTAAAATAAAAGTCGAGAATTTTGACATTCTGAGACTTTAATTGAGAGAAAAACTCAACTATTGAAAAATTAATGTTTTTAAAAATCTATAACGTATTGTGTGTCAAAACGAGTAAAGAAACGAATGAGACTGACGAAGTGACGAAGAAATCCCGACGAATGTCGGGGTAATCTCCTACCGTGGTTAAAGCCATAAACATTATCAACGGCAGTGGATGGCCCCGATAGCAATGGTGATTCTTTTGTAATCGAACTCCACTCACGATAGTTTCGAGAGACTCTGCACGTAATAATAAATCTTGAATTAAAATTTTGTTTTATTAAAACAATCGTAAAGTGGTTCGCACAACATCTTATTATTCGGCTACGAAAAATAAAATAATCTGAACATTAGGTTTAACACTCGGTTTAATTTACAGGAAATCATCTATTGCAGATACATATCATAGATACCATCATTATTTTACTATATCTCGTTGGTATTGTTGTATTTGGATCGTGGTTTGTTCGGAAAAGCAAGAGTCCGGATGCTTTCATGGCCGCCAATCGTTCATTACCAGGCTGGGTGGTCGGTTTATCCGTTATTGGCACCTACATCAGCAGTATCAGTTTTTTAGCCAATCCCGGTAAATCCTATATGTTGAACTGGAATCCGTTCGTATTCAGTTTATCGCTTCCTCTCGCAGCATGGATCGCGGTTCGCTATTTTGTGCCTTTTTATCGAAAGGGTGGTGAAATATCTGCATATCATCACCTGGAAAAGCGCTTTGGTCCATGGGCTCGAACTTATGCGGTCATTATGTATTTACTGACGCAACTCGGCCGGATCGGGACGATTCTTTATCTCGTGGCTTTGACCATGACTGCTTTTCTTGGTCTTGATATCAAATTAATCATTATCGTTACCGGAATATTAGTTACGATTTATACACTCCTCGGAGGAATAGAAGCGGTAATATGGACCGATGCCGTTCAAACTATAATGCTGATTATAGGGGCTTTAATAACGGTTGCGGTAATCCTATTTGAGATTCCCGGTGGCACCGGACAAATTTTCAAAATTGCAGGTGAATATCAGAAATTCAGCCTCGGAAGTTTTAGTTCAAGTATCTCGAAACCCACATTTTGGGTCGTTTTAGTCTATGGAATTGCTATTAATTTGCAGAATTTTGGAATTGATCAGGGATATATCCAAAGGTATATCACGGCTCGGTCCGATAAAGACGCAGAAATCAGTGTCTGGATGGGAGCTTTATCGTATCTGCCGATTTCTGCATTGTTCTTTTTTATTGGAACAGCACTTTTTGCGTTTTATAAAACGCAACCCGCATTATTGCCACATCACGTGACTGGCGATTCGGTATATCCTTATTTCATTGTGCACAAGTTACCGGTTGGAGTTACAGGAATCGTTATTTCGGCAATATTTGCTGCCGCTATGAGCACGGTCGATTCCAGTTTAAATAGTTCGGCTACTTTAGTTCTCCAGGATATTTACAAGCGATATATTCGTCCATCGGCAAGTGATAAGGAATCGATGCGGGTGCTCTACCTGTCTACGTTATTTTGGGGATTGATCGGAACGGGTATTGCTCTTATGATGATCGGAGCTCACAGTGCATTGGATACCTGGTGGGAACTGGCCAGTATCTTCAGCGGTGGTATGCTGGGACTTTTTCTCCTCGGGATAATGTCCAGAGCGAAAAATCCGGCTGCGATTTCCGGGGTTATCTGTGGTATTTTAGTGATTCTGTGGATGTCCGTTTCTCCCGATTGGACCGGATCAATGGCTAAATTTAAAAGTCCGTTTCACAGTTTCCTGATTATTGTTATCGGAACTTTGGTAATCTTACTTGTGGGAATTCTGGTTAACTGGATTCGTGATAAATGGACTATTAACAAAAGTATAGAACAATAGTTGAAATTTAAAATTTGAAGAAATAAGTAATTATGGAATCTCTTCGAGGTATTATTCCTCCTATAGTAACACCATTGCATAAAGATGAAACCTTAGACATTGAAGGACTGGAAAAACTTCTGGATCACGTGATCAAAGGAGGTGTTCATGGGATCTTTATTTTGGGAACAACAGGGGAAGGAGCAAGTTTTTCACCTGATCAAAAAGTAGAAATGATTAAACGAACGCTACAATTAGCTAATGGTCGTGTCCCCGTTTTAGTGAATATATCTGATACTTCTTATCAGATATCTTTAAAACTTGCTGAAAAATCAAAAGCTTATGGCGCTCATGCAGTAGTAGCAACTCCACCGTTTTATCTGAAAATCAACGAATCTGAAATAATATCATATTATAATCAACTCATAAAAGGGGTCTCATTACCATTGTATTTATACAATAATCCCGGTTTGACCAAGCTAAATCTTGATCCAGACATCTTACAGCCATTGTTAAAAGACCCGAAAGTACTTGGAATTAAAGATAGCTCGGGGGATGCGAAATATTTTAATCGGGTCAGAAGATTGAAAGAACTCACCAAATTTTCTTTATTTATGGGACCTGAGGAATTATTGTACGAGTCGTTAATAGTCGGTGGTGATGGGGGAGTTCCGGGTGGTGCGAATATATTTCCCGAATTGTATGTATCGTTGTTTAACGCAGTTCAAGAGAGAAAATATGAGGATGCTTTCGATATTCATCAAAAAATTTTGGAGATCACATCGATTGTGTATCATGGGGATGGATATGGATCGGGTAAGGTAATAAGCGGTATTAAATCCGCGATGGCTGTATTGGGTATTTGTAAGACACATGTCGCCAAACCCTTACAAGAGGCATCAAAAAGCAAAACGGTGAATATTAGAAAGTTAATTGAGGAGATTTAAGGGATTTGCTTTTAGTGTGATTTTGAGATAACACAATGTTTTAAAAAAATTAAAACGTATTGAGTGTCATTACGAGTGAAGAAACGAATGTGACTGACGAAGTGACGAAGGAATCCCGACGAATATCGTGGTAATCTCCTACAGAAGTTAAAGCCATAAGCCAGAAACGACGGCAAGATATTTTTTCGTCACCGCGATCCACTCCTCCGAAGATTCCATTCGCAAGGACAAGGAATGGTATATTTCAGGGCTCAAAACAAAATTGGCGTCAGCTCGAACCCGCTTTTTGGGTGAGAGATCTTACGAACGCTGATAAAAGCAATAATTAACCCACATTATTTACATATACTACATTAACAATACATAAAATTATTAAAAACAATAATTTGTAGATAATAAAGCTTTTCTCAAAATTGAGGAATCTAAAAAGAGCTGCGAAATTTGGCCGTGCTCTGTGTTGAATTTAAAAATGCTTAATCAATGTACCACTGTACGTTTCATGCACATTTTTATCCCGAAAGCTCGGGACACGACAAAATTTCTTGGTGAATAATCCGGATTAAGGATTAAGTTAGGCCTGACATCAACCATTTATCGAAAATCAACATTCAGAAACAGAAATCTTAATACCTCATTTTAATTTGTATGTTGAGATTTTGATCTCCTACAGCAAATTTACACTCGGAAAAAGAGGCAGGTCCCATTCGGATTTTGGGATTATTGGAAAACCCGTATCCTTCTTTCGGTATCCCCAGGAAATTAGTATCCAGTTTTTGATTCTGATTTTCATCGTGAATAACGCTTACCGCATAATTGCCCTCTGAGATGTGATCAAAATGAACGGTCAGGGTATCTTTTTGTGTCACAGGAACTATTTTATGCTGAACCGGGTGTTTTAGAAATCTTTTTTTGGAGTTAAAAAATGCCACAATAACATTCCCTTTGGTATTCTTTAATCCATGTAAAGTCACGGATACATCATAAATTTTTTTAGTGGTTGGTTTCATGATGAAAAGCATCAGAAAAAGACTGATAAGAGTCGGTGTGAATAGTTTATATTTCATATCTCTATTTGAAGGCTATGCAAAACCTTCTTCTAATGAAATTGATGAATTTTGGAATAAACTCCTCAATTATGAGGAGTAAATAATGTTTTTTCACTTTTTACAGTTTCCGGTAAATATCTTAATACTACCAAGGCTCCGGCTAACGACATGGCTCCAATCACTATAAAAGGTAATTCAAAAAAGATGACAGCGAGGAGTCCCGCTAAAAGGGGACCCGCGGCGATACCTAATCCAAAACCCATCGTAATGACACTCATTTGCCGGCCTTCTCCACCTGATTTTGCCAGATCAGCAGCAACGGCAAATGCGGGAGCGGCGATTGCTGCCGCGGCGACACCCTGGATTAATCTCAAAATAATCATTTGTGTTAAAGTCGCGGATTCGCCTAACAAAGCTGTTGTTATGGCCATCAAAATCAAACCAATCAAAATTAAAGGTTTCCGACCTATTTTATCCGAATAACGTCCCAGAGGAATTTGAAAAATTAATCGGCCTACCATCAACATACTGAAAGCAATACTAAAACCGATTGCAGTGATATCAAGCCGCGCGTTAAACTCATTTTCCAGTGTTGTGACCATCGAAAAGGCACTTGCCATAGTGAATGTTGCCGTAGCGGCACTAATTATACCCGGACTTAAAAGGGATAGATCAATTATTCGAAAGCGCCTTGGTTTGCTTCCATCATAAATAATGGGGATATCTTCAACCCAGATTTGTACCAAAAACATAGAGAGGAAAATGAGTCCGGCTCCCACATAAAAAGCGGTGTTGAATCCATAGTGAACCTGTAAAAACCCACCAATAAGGGGACCGATTGCGAATCCGATCATGCGGAATGTTGTGAAGATACCCATCGAACCGCCCCGGCTTTCTTTAACGGTGATGGCCGTCATCAGAGATAAAGAAGCTGGAATCGTCAGTGCAATTCCCACACCTTGTAAAATACGAAGCAGAAGTAAAGCTGTATAATTTCCGGCGAAAACGAACGCAATAGTACTTAATCCAATAACAGCTAATCCTAACTGAATGAGTAGTTTACGTCGACCCAAATGATCGCTCAAAGCACCCATTAAAGGTTGAAGAAATGAATTAACAAATCCAAAAATAGAAACAAGAATGCCAACCAATATTGGCACAGCAAAATGGAAATAATCATGAGGTATTTTGGCAATGTAGAGGGGAATTAAAATAAAAAGAATACTATTTCCCATAGCATCAGCCAAACGAGCGGCGGATAATGCCAATACAGGCCGGGTCATTCCAATTGATTCAAAAAAATTGTTTTTAAAGTTCACGTTCTCCCTATAAAAATGATCATTACAAACGGCGCCCAAAAATATCCGATGTTCATGTAATAAAAAAATAAATGATTTAAAATCAGCGGATAAAGATAGCCATTTCTATGAAGCGATGTCGAATTGAGTAATACAATGGAAATAGTACTTTCGTTCCTCAGAACGCTCCGTTAAGAGATAGTCCAATGGATTTTTTTGGTTATGAATTATTTGATTGGTTTTATCTGTTATTGAAATGGAATTATGGAAGCCTATGCAAAACCGTTCTTTTGCCCAATAGCTGCATTTTCGCGACTTCGAAATCCTCGAATCCCGAAAGCATTCGGGATGCTGCGGTTCCGAAGTCGCTCAGGCTTTGATATTGAACAAAATCCCTGGTTTTGCAAAGCCTTCTTATGATGAAAAACTGAACATATATTAAGTTTTGTAAAAGATTAAATAACGTGAGTCCGATATAAGAAAAAATTAATTGGAAACTAATTCCGCCGAGCTCTAATGTTAGAACTTGTAATGATAGGGATTTGTGGTTGATAATTAGTTATTAAAAATGGGATCCAAGCTATTAATAACATACAACAAACCACCAGCAATAGGTCAATAACTTTTACCTGCTTTTTATATGGCAGGGTTTTATAACCCGAATTATTCACATATACTAAGAGAACCAATACATAACATTTTAAAAAAACAAGATCTTTCAAATAATAACATTTACCTCAAATTTGAGGAATCTAAAAAAAGCTGCGAAATTTGGCCGTGCTCTTCGTTCGGGACACGACAAAATTTCTTGGTGAATAATCCGGGTATAAGTCTGATATCATAACGAATTTACATTAAATAAATGTCAAGCCAGCACAAGATAAAATCAGTATGAGGTTATCGGTTCAAAAAAAATGGCTCCTTGCAGCATCTTTAACTGCATTGATTTTGCTTATTCTGAGAGCAATGGTAAGAGCACTGCAGTATTTTCACAATAATGTTGCCATGTCGTCACTCTCGATAATACAGGTGATATTGGTCATTGCAAGTGTGATATTTCTGATCATAGGTTGGTTCATCATTTTACAGAAATATCAAAAAGAGAAAAAAACTAATGATAAATTATCAGATGTTGGATTCCGGTCGTTTAAAAGTTCGGTGGTTTTATCGGTACTGACTATTTTATTCATTTTGCTTCCATTTCCCAAGTTTTCGAGTAAAGATGTAATGCAAAATAGAACTTCGAAGTTACAGAACATCAAACAGATCAATAATAAACAACAATGTGAAATACCATCAAAGAGTATTGCAGGCGAATTAAACGGTGGTATGAAATCTGACAGTTCGGATACCCTAAACGTTTCCCATTTATTTAACGGGAGTTCGAAATAAAATCTTCTTAGAAAAACAGCGTTTTAGAATGAATATTTTATTTTGAAGTTTTCTCCCTCCGGTCGAAATGACGCGAATGGGCGAAGATGTTGTTGATGTTTAAAAAACATCATTCAAAGGGGACATCTCGAACCCGTATTTTTGGGGAGAGATCCTTCAAACGTGGATATGAAACTAAATAAGTCTATAAATATCGAATTCACATTTATTTAAGTATCATCCAAGATAATAACAGTTCACAACGAAACAATATCATTTATAACCCATTTCTTCAGTTAAGTCA
>DATFMK010000940.1:0-10522 GCA_035267005.1 Balneolales bacterium | reverse complement strand
CCCACTTCATGAGCAACGCCTGCTGCCATATGTCCGATTGCGGCTAAACGTTCCGATTGCTGTAATTGCTTCTCACGCATGCGGGCTTCCGTGATATCCCGCATGATCAAAGAACGTCCCACCGCTTGCCCCTTTTCATCTTTAATCACCGTTTCGGTGAGTTGAACCAATATTTTTCCACCAGATTTGTTGAGTCTTTCCGTTTCATAATTACTGACATAACCATGTTCCAAAAGCCCCTTCTCAATAACCTCCAGCTCATTAGAACTCCTGATATCCCGAGGAATTAAGAGTGATATTGGTTTTCCAATGATTTCACTTTTTTCCCATTTAAAAATCTCTTCCGCACCATGATTCCAGCTTCTTATAATATTATTACCATCAATACTCAGAATAGCATCCGCAGAACTTTCGATGATATCACGATACCGTTCTTCTGTTTTTTGAAGCCGGCCCTTATAAATACCTCTGTAATTATAAACCGTCCATGCAGCCCACATCATTAATAAAAGTGATGATCCAACTCCCCGACTCACATACAACCAGCGCAAAGTTTCGAGCGAAACATTGCGAATAAACAATATTTGTAAGATTTCAAAAACGCCATATACGGCGCCCACAATAATCAGAGAAGTAAAGAATAGATATCCAAACCGGACATATCTTAAAAAACGAATGAGCGCCTCTACTGAATATTTACTTCTCTCAAGTTTCGACTTGTTATTATCTTTCGAATTCATCAAGAATACGCGTTAAATACAAATTCATCTAAATATGAAAAACTTATAAAGATACCTCTTATTCACGGCAGTACAAAATTAATCCATTATTCATCAGCTGTTCGAAAATTCATAATATAACATTTTCATCAATCAGGATTATTTTCCTCCCAAACCTTTATTAAATAGCTGCACATCTGTCCAAAACGTTAATAAAAGAGCTATTGTATTGCCCAACTATTTTGGGCTTTTCATGGTAACGTGAATAATTCTGATGGACGTTTTTAGCCTTTCTTAGATGGACCCCACCATTTAGGTGGAGCCCATCAACAAATGGTCCTCATGATGTCACTTACGGTATCGATTTCTAAATGGATTCGTTTCAAATTTTAAATCCAAATGTTGGAACTATCATCGATGGGCTTCACTCCATGCTTTTCCGGAGTGGGGTCCATCTACCTAACATCTTTGTCAAACCGGATCTGAAAAGCACTACTGATACCGGACTATCCTTTTGAATTGACACAAATAAATAATCTCTAATCGATTCAGGAAGATTTTCTTATTGGGGATTGATCATTCAAATATTAAATAATCTGTCCTAAATAAACCGATTAAGCATTATTTTTTAATCTCAAAAACGTTTTGGACAGCTATTAAATAGCTGTTATAAAACTATTTCAGGAATAACTATCAATCACTCATTTCTTGAAAAGATAGTTCCTTAATAAATTAGAGCTTCGCGAACTGAGTTATTATAATAACTGACTGTAATATTAACGTGAGGTTCGTTTAAGCTTATAATCTATCTACTTAATAAAAGTAGCCGTTAAATTAGATTATTCTATGACCACCAACAACCGAGCACAGACGACAGAGAAAGGCTCTGAGATTAATTAAACATTATTTATTCTGAAAAACCGTATAATCAACGTGAGTTCGGTATCGGAATCATGCTTTATGCATCAAAACAGCTCTGTGTCGTCGATGGTCAGTCGTCCGTCGTCAAGATATATTTTCACAGGTCGTATTCTCAATGTAATTATTACAACGCTGCGATTCTTATCCAAACCTCACGTTAAATTAAATAACTTATAAAAAATAAACCGATCCTCAATTTCGAGGACTCTAAAAAAAAGCTGCGAAATTTGGCCGTGATCAAAGCGAAATTTTTTGGTGAATAATCCGGGTTAAAGAGATTCCCGGAACAATATAACCTAAAAATATGTTTTCCGAGGAAATTCAATACAGTTATATTTAAATAAAAAAAGAGAAGAATTCTTATAATTAATTTTGTAAATTTCCGTTACTTAAAATGAACAAAACAATTTTTCCATTAATCTGTAAATATTCTTTTGGTATGAAACTTCAACAGCATATTATTCATGCCCAAAACAATACGCTTCAGGACTTTTATTCTGCCAATCCTGTATCCTGTTGCTGTTGTTGCTGTTGTCGTTAATCTCACACCGGCTACTCTACTACATTCCATTTAATTATTAGCTTGTAGCCCCGACAGATCAATCTGTCGAAACTAAATTGTTACAATAACAATATTCCCTGCTAACTAAAGATCATTTAATATTTAACTATTGGTATTTATTATGCCAGTTACAACAAGCGTTCATAATCACCTCGATACACGTATAGCCGATCTACAACAACATATCGGACATACACCTTTATTTTCGCTTAACTCTCTCTCTCCAAATGAAAAAGTTAAGATTTATTCTAAAATCGAATGGCAGCAATTTGGAGGGAGTGTGAAAGCACGAGCTGCTTTCAATATTATAAAAGAAGCTGTTTCATCGGGTTTATTAACTCCAGGTAAAAGACTTTTAGATGCTACAAGTGGGAATACGGGAATTGCTTACGCTCATATTGGTGCTAATCTAAATATTCCGGTTACGTTATTTATGCCTGAAAATGCGTCAGAAGAACGAAAAATGCTTTTAAAATCTCTCGGCGTTGATTTACGTTTTACCTCCAGGTTTGGTAGTACTGATGAAGCTCAGGAAGCAGCTCAGGATCTTTATAGTTCAGACCCTGACACCTATTATTATGCAGATCAATATAGCAACGATAATAACTGGCGTGCCCATTACAAAACGACAGCGAATGAGATTATCGACCAAACCCACGGATCAATTACACATTTTATCAGTGGTTTGGGTACAACGGGTACCTTTACTGGAACAGGTCGTCGTTTAAAAGAGTTTAATTCAGATATCCAATTAATGGCATTGCAGCCGGAAACGGCATTGCATGGACTGGAAGGCTGGAAACATCTGGAAACAGCAATGATACCCGATATTTATGACCGAACAGTCGCGGATCAATTACGTACGGTCGATACCGGAACCGCATATGATACCATCAAATTAGCAGCAAAAAAAACAGGATTATTATTGAGTCCGTCTTCGGCAGCTAACTTAGCGGGAGCTCTCAAACTTGCAGAAGAAATGGAAGAAGGCGTTATCGTCACTGTTTTTCCCGATAATGCTGATAAATATGGAGAAGTACTACAACAATTATTCAGATAATTTAAATAAAATATGGAACTTAGTATAACTCAGGAAGTTCAGAATTACATGAAAAATCACGCCGAGGAAATCTATAATGATGAATGTTGTGGTTTCCTTTATGGCAAAGAAGAAGAAAAACGGGTTATTACGCTGGCAAAGGAAGTGATCAATTCCAAAGAAGGGGATAAACGCCGTCGTTTCAAAATAGATCCTCAGGATTATCAGCAAGCTGAAAGATTTGCTGTTGAAAACGATTTGGATCTTTTAGGTGTTTATCATTCACATCCTGATCATCCCGCCCGGCCTTCCGAAACCGATTTACGTCAGGCTGTACCTTTCTTTTCATACATCATTTTATCAGTTATGAAAGGAAAAACGGATAATATTACTTCCTGGCAGCTGAATGGAAATGGTGAATTTGAGGAAGAGAAAATTAATATATTACAGAAGCAATCATAAAAATTAATGAATCATTATGGCTAAAATTATTATTCCAACACCACTCAGAAAATTTACAGATCGAAACAACAGTTTCAATACTGATGCCCAAAATGTCAAAGAGGCATTGACGCAATTAACAAAGCAGTATCCGGATCTCAAAAAACATCTTTTTGATGATGAGGACCAGCTCCGGTCCTTCATCAAAATTTATGTTGGAGATGATGAAATAAATGGTTTAGACAACGGATCACCCGATTTATCGGACGATACTGTTGTTAGTATCGTTCCCGCTATTGCTGGCGGAACAGATGATCATTAACTGAATTTTTTGAATGGATGGTTAAAGAATAGCTTAGAGACTATGTATAACGGACAACAGACAAAAAGTAATAGTGATATCTCTTTTAACAGAGAAGAATTGGCTCGCTACAACCGTCATCTAATCATACCAGAATTTGGTATGGAAGGCCAACAAAAATTAAAGTCAGCCAAAGTGCTCGTTGTAGGTACTGGGGGACTCGGAAGTCCGCTTCTTCAATATTTGGCGGCTGCCGGTGTAGGAACAATAGGTATTGTCGATTTTGATAAAGTGGAAAAAAGTAATCTTCACCGTCAGGTTTTATTTGGCATTTCAGATGTAGGAAAACCCAAAGTCGAAGCAGCCAAAGAAAAACTTGTTGAGATCAACCCACATATCGAGATCATTACTCACAACATCCGGCTTACTTCTGAAAATGCCATGGATGTCATTAAAGATTACGATATTGTGGCGGATGGCACGGATAATTTTCCAACACGTTATTTGGTAAATGATGCGTGTATTTTTCTTGATAAGCCGAATGTCTACGCCTCTATTTTTCAATTTGAAGGACAGGTTTCCGTTTTTAATTATGTAGATGCTGATAATAACCGTGGACCTAATTACCGGGATCTTTTCCCTACTCCGCCGCCTCCGGGTTTAGTACCAAGTTGTGCCGAAGCTGGTGTATTAGGTGTTTTACCGGGTATTATTGGTAGTATTCAAGCCAACGAGGTTATCAAAGTTATCACGGATATCGGGGATCCTTTAGCCGGTCGTTTATTTTTATTTGACGCGCTCAGTTTTATAACAAGAACGGTAAAAATCAAAAGCCGGGATGATAACCCGTTAACCGGTAAAAATCCTACGCAAACAGAGCTCATCGATTACGACATCTTCTGTGGTATGCCACAGGGAGAAGATGAAAATGCCGATGTTGATGAAATTACGGTTGAGGAATTCCAGAAAAAACTCGACACTGGCGAAGATATTCAAATCATTGACGTCCGGGAACCGTATGAATACGAGATAGCCAATATCGGCGGAAAACTGATTCCATTGAATTCGGTACTCGAACATCATGAAGAAATTGCCCGGGATAAACCGGTAGTCGTTCATTGTAAAGGTGGCGTAAGAAGTGCAAATGCTATCCGACAATTACAGGATAAATACGGTTTCGATAATCTGCTTAATCTGAAAGGTGGAATTATCGCGTATTCTAAAGTAATTGACGAGTCAGTGCCACAATATTAAGAGAAGCCTATGTAAAACTGTTCTTTTGCCCAATAGCTGCATTTTCGCGACTTAGAAATCCTCGAATCCCGAAAGCATTTGGGATGCTGCGGTTCTGAAGTCGCCCAGTCTTTGATATTGAACAAAATTCCTGGTTTTGCAAAGCCTTCTAAGAATTCTGAAATTATTTCTTTATAAAGGAAAATTTCTCTAACTGAGTGGTTTTCCTTTTTTTTCTGATAGGAGTCATATAAAAGCAAATCATGCTGTTTATTTATTTTCATATCCCCATGATAAATAAAGACTATGAAATTTTTACCAACTAAATTTCGTTAACATAATAAATATGCATTTAGTTATTTAAATCATTTATAAATACGGCATATTTCAATTATACATTTAAATATCGTATCTTTGTTAGTTGAATGGATAAATCTAAATATATAAGTAAGTTGGGAAGTGGTTATAAATCGTGATACAACATTTTATGGCAATATTTCATGACTATTGAATATGGGCAACTATTAACCCATTCAGTAAATAATCGAACCCATTCTCATATCGTGAAAAACCAAAATTAATGGAATTATTTGTACCTCAGGAAAATAACGAAGAATTTAATACCAGAAGAAAAGCTGAAGTTCTCGAGGAAATAGAACCTCAGGTTGAGGAGCTTATGGAAAAACATAAGCAGAAGCGTAAACTTTGGTTTGCCAGTGATTTTCTACCGGCAGATGAAAAAATGGATGACGATAAAGAAAAAGTCATCAATAAATTACGCGAAAGGGCGCGAGGAATTGCTGACTCTGTCCGGGTATCGTTGGTCCTCAATTTGATTACCGAAGAAGGTCTCCCTCATTTCCATCGGTTATTGTCTACCTATTTAGGCGATAACAGTATCTGGAAAAAATGGAACTTTATGTGGACCGCTGAAGAAGATCGTCATGGATGTATTTTAAGGGACTACGTAAGAGATGCCCGTCTTTTTAAATTCCGCCATGTCGAAATGTTGCAGTATTATTATCAGGAGTCCGGTTTTACCCCTTCCTGGGACAAAGATCCTTACCGCGTTTTTGTTTATACAACGCTTCAGGAACGTGCTACACAATTCTCTCATAGAAATACGGGTAGAGTGGCCGGAGACGAAGAACCTTTGATTAGAGGCATTTTGAGAAATATTGCAACCGACGAGGCTAAACATTTTACATTTTACCGTAATGTCTTCAAATATATTCTGGAAATCGATCCCAACCGGGCATTAAAATCGGCGTTAGCAATTTTACCGAGTATCGATATGCCAGGCGCGACCATGCCGAAATTCAATGAAATGGCCGATATTGTTCGCCGAATGGGCATTTATGGTCCCTGGGATTACCGGAAAATTGTAGATGAAGCCATCGATTACTGGAATATTGGAGTCATGACCGGATTGAATGAAATGGGTCGTAAAGCTCAGGAAAAAATTATGAAACTGCCTGATCGTCTTGAGAAGGTTGCAAAATATATTGAGCATAAAACTCAACAAAAATCCTTTTCATTCGATTTTCTTTATGGTAGAAAGTTTTCATTATAAAAAATGCGCATTTTGAATAATCTCAGCCTGTTTGGTCTTTACATTATTGACCGAACAGGTTCTTTATTTTTAGGTCAATATCATTCATGCTTTTTCGTTGTAACGCCGTAAATTATATTATCGCTATAACCTGAAACCTTTTTGAATTAAACGAACGATTAATGACTGCAATTTATATTTTTGCGGCTGCTTTATTCATTATTGCTTATATCTCAACTTCTAAAATTCGTAAACGCAGGGAACGAGCCCAGGTATTTAAAGGTAATTGGGGATTACCTACAGATAAAGATTGGAATTGGTCTTACATCCGGTTATACCATGATCTCTGGATCGAAAGTACAAAAAGTGAGCGTATCATCGATGATGACACGTGGGATGATCTCAACATGAATTCGGTTTTTACGGTCCTCGATCGTACCTCAAGTATTGTAGGACAGCAGTATCTATATGAAATATTAAGACGGCCGGTTTTAAAAATTGAGGAGCTGGATCGGAGAGAGGAATTTACATCTATTCTCCAGGATAATGAAAAGCTCAGAGTTGATCTGCAGTTAGAGCTCAGTGAGCTGAATACCAAAAAGATCGGTTATCTTCCAAATTTATTTCTGAATGTATTACCCGAACAACCACGTCTTTTCGGATTCTTTTTGTTACCTCCTCTTTTTACATTAGCCTGTATTATACTAACCCCATTTTATCCACCGGCACTGTTGGGGATCGTTGTGATTACGTTTGTGAATTATATCATTCAATACACTTATACCAATAAGATATATTATTTCACCGCACCCCTTTTTGGATTAGGTAAATTATTGAAATCAGCTGGTAAAATCGGGAAACGACTGAAAAATGAAGAGGAGCCTTTTCAAAAGGCGGGCAAAGATCTTCTCCAATCACTGGCATCTGTTAAGAAACTCAGAAAGTTAATTTCTAATTTTTCCTCTATGAACTCAGGAGGAGATGAAATTCTTGAGATGATTTATGAATCACTCAATTATATCTTTCTTTTGGAAGTTAATTTGTATGTGTGGTCCCTGAAAACGATTCGTTCGAATCGGAAAGAGATTCAACGGCTTTTTGAAATTGTGGGTTATCTGGATTCTATGATATCAATCGCATCATTTAAAGAATCCTTACCGATATCCTGTAAACCTACATTCACGGATGATGAAAAAACAATTAGTTATAAATCTATTTATCACCCTTTTCTGGAAGATCCTGTTCCAAATGATATCCACATTAAAAATAAAAGTATACTGATTACCGGATCGAATATGGCAGGAAAGTCCACGTTTCTGAAAACAATTGGGATTAATCAAATTTTATCACAAACATTCTATTTCTGTTGTGCTTCTGAAGCGACGCTCTCATTTTCCCGGTTAATCACTTCCATGCGACGGGAAGATGACATTACCGCAGGTAAAAGTTATTATCTAACCGAAGTCGAACGAATAAAAGAATTATTAAATCATGCTCAGACGGATGTTCATAATGTCTTCCTTATTGACGAAATTTTCAGGGGTACCAATACGGTAGAGCGGGTTGCCGCATCAAGAGAAGTGCTTATGTATCTCAACAATCATAAAGATATTGTGATTGCTTCCACACACGATCTTGAGCTTTTAGACTTATTGGATGGCGGATTTGAGTTTTACCACTTCAGAGAATTCGTCCATGACGACAGCCTCGATTTCGATTATAAAATCCGCGAAGGAGCCACTTCAACACGAAATGCTATTGCCATTTTACGACTCAACGGTTATCCCGAGTCGTTAGTGAAAAATGCGATGGATTTATCCAATGAATTGGATAATAAAAATTGATTTTTTACCTAATTAAACGGTTCTTAAGGTCAGTAATTATTATCTCGAAGTACTTCAAAAAAGTTAGATGACACAAATCCTAATTGGTAAATTATGAAAGTATTAGTTACCGGTGGTGCCGGTTATATTGGAAGTCATACCTGTGTGGAATTATTAAATGAAGGTTTTGAAATTGTCGTTGTAGATAATCTTGCCAATAGTAAAAAAGAATCGTTACAACGGGTAGAAAAGCTGACAGGAAAAAAAGTGCCCTTTTATCAGGTTGATTTGCGCAACAAAGCAGCACTTAACGACGTTTTTACTGAAAATAATATAGATGCTGTGATTCATTTTGCAGGTCTGAAGGCTGTGGGAGAATCGGTAAGTATACCACTTGAATACTATCATAACAATGTTACAGGCACCCTCATCTTATGTGAGGTCATGCATAAACATCATGTAAAAAAAATCGTATTCAGCTCCTCAGCAACCGTTTATGGTGATCCTGAGACCGTACCCATTAAAGAAGATTTTCCATTGCACGCTACCAATCCATACGGAAGAACGAAATTAATGATTGAGGAAATTTTACGAGATCTGCATGTTTCTGATGAATCATGGGGTATCGCGTTGTTACGCTATTTTAATCCCGTTGGAGCACATGAAAGCGGTGAAATTGGTGAAGATCCGAATGGTATTCCGAATAATCTGTTACCTTATATTTCCCAGGTTGCAGTCGGCAAACTACCTAAACTAAATGTTTTTGGTGATAATTATCCGACTCCGGATGGCACCGGTGTCCGGGATTATATCCATGTCGTGGATTTGGCTATTGGTCATTTAAAAGCACTGGAAAAGCTGGAAAATGAAACCGGCGTTTTAACCTATAACCTTGGCACAGGTCAGGGGTATTCAGTTCTTGATATGGTTCATGCTTTCGAAAAAGCTTCCGGTAAAGATATTCCTTATGAAATTGTAGATCGACGTCCGGGAGATATAGCAACCTGTTATGCGGATCCCTCAAAAGCAGAAAATGAATTACATTGGAAAGCTAAAAAAGGGATTGATGAAATGTGTGCATCTACCTGGAAATGGCAGTCCAAAAATCCCAATGGATACGATTAATCGATCATTATTGATCTGAAATCTGAATGAAATAAATTTACATGTCCATAGAAACGATCATAGCTGCGTACGGATACCCGGCCCTATTTGTGGGTACCGTACTTGAAGGTGAATCGATATTAGTCATTGCGGGCTTTTTAGCGCACCGGGGCTTATTATTTTTGCCCTGGGTGGTATTAGTCGCATTTCTTGGCTCCTTTATTGGAGATCAATTTTTCTTTCATGTTGGCAGACACAAAGGAAAGTCCTTTCTCGAAAATAAACCGAAATGGCAGCCTAAAGTAGCCAAAGTTCAGAAAATGTTCGACAAATATAACACCATGCTGATTCTCGGCTTCCGGTTTCTGTACGGATTACGAACCGTCACTCCTTTTATGTTCGGTATGAGTAATGTCGGCACTCGCAAATTTGTAATTCTGAATGCTATTGGCGCCTTGATATGGGCTATTGTGGTGGGAATCCTGGGCTTTGTCTTCGGACATGTCTTTCAGGCATTTCTGGAAGATTTCAAACATTATGAGCTCTGGTTAATCATTACGCTGGTTGTCATTGGCGGTTTAGTCAAATTATATCATCTTTATAAAAAAAAATGACGCTGAACGACTGACCGTGGACGGTGGCCATTTTGAGGCTATTTCTTGTGCTATATTCTAATCCAAACGTTATCCAATTAACATTCGGAAGTGGGTAATATATCATTTAAGGTCAATCGTCCTTCATCATTTATGATCTATATACTATAAATAACGTGAGGTTCGTTTAAACTTATAATCTATTTACTTAATAAAAGTAGCTGTCAAATTAGA
>DATFMK010000939.1:0-7021 GCA_035267005.1 Balneolales bacterium | reverse complement strand
CGATAGCGGTTTGGATACCGGAGGACGGTGTAAACCGGTCCAACCGGTAGCGAAACCATAAGCAGAGGAACCGTATGCGGGAAATCTGCTCGTACGGATCTGTGGGGGAGCGGGGAGGCAACGAACCGCTCTACCCGGAATAATCATTAAACATAATCGATGGGAAAAAGAAGGGTTCAATCTGAACCCTTCTTTTTTTAATGAGCTTCTATTTCATCAGAACCATTTTCTTGGTTTCTGTAAATGTACCGGAATTACCCGTTTGTGGAACGGCTGTTATTCGATAGAAATAGGTACCGCTGGCAAGATCACTAGCATTAAATGTAACGATGTGAACGCCACTATTTTTGGTAGCACCCGAAATCAACTGTTCAACTTTTTGGCCCATGATGTTATAAATGGATAGCGTAATCTTACTGGTAACCGGTAAGGAATAGGATATGCTCGTAGAAGGATTAAATGGATTTGGATAATTTTGAGCTAATTTAAAGTTTTTGGGTAAGGGTACAGGATTTTTAGTAGGTAATGCACTGCCACTATTATTAAGTTTTCCAATAAAAACCCCACGACCATGCGTGCCCGCGGCAACTCTTCCGTCTGAAGTTCTGGATCTTATTTGATCCACTACGGCATCACCAACCTGGCTATTGGCCTGTTTCATCCATTGTGTATTGGTTCCATTAAGTGAGTCCGTCATGTATACGCCCGTACTGGTGCCAACAATGTAATAGATATCATTTTTTGTGGGAAGAATCGTAGCCGAGCGAACGGATGGTCCGGTTCCTGTATTCCCTCCGGATAAATTCCCTTCAACATTGGTGTAGGTTTGTCCGCCATCACTTGAATAATAGATGCTGGGAATATTATAATTAGAAAATACGACCATTATTTTATTCGCATCCGTTGGATTAAGGGCAATATCACTTATATATCCACCATCGGGGAAATTAGAGCTGCCTCTGTTTAGTACCGTAGACGCCGAATCAGAGTGATTGATCCGGTAGATAATAGGCATTCCAATAACTTTGTTATTTTGAACATTGATTGATGAGGCCCCAACATACAATATATGAGTAGGATTATGTGAAATATTGAGGCTGGTTAATAAATATTGAGACGGTGGAGTCAGTTTGCTGAAATAATTCCAGGAATTTGTAGGATTTATGCCATCAACATTGTTATTTCGCCAAAGAGAATCCCCTGCTAAATAATACATGATATTTTCAGCATTAGGATCGATGACATAAGGCGTAATCCTCAGTTGATTGCCGGCATTGGGCGGTGTCACATCGGTTATTGTTGTGTAGCGTGTTAATTTTCCATAAGCATCATAAGCGTGTCTGGAAACATCCCCATCCTGTACTTCAGTATACGCATAATTTTTACCTAAATAGGCGAAACCGCCATCACCGGAAGAGACATCAGTTGACGAAGTACTTGTGTTTGTACTTGCCATGAAAAATGGTGATCCATTATCCTGAGCTCCTCCTAATAATCGATTATCACCGGCGTTTTTATTCATGGCTATGGTATAAAATTGCGAAACGATGTACCCGTTATTTTTATCAGTCCAGGTTACTGGATCACCAATAGTACTTGTCGTTGTTATATCAGAAGTATAACTGACTCCGCCATCGTGACCCGTCCAAACGTGTTTGGGATTTTTAGGATCAAATACGGTTATATGCTGATCAGGATGTTGATTAGGATACTTGCTTATATTATTTGCAGGATCGTAACCGCCTATCCATCCATAATCCTTATTAGGTTTGGAAGCAAAACCATTATTTGATCGATATAAATTGGTTGCTCCAAGTATAACGAAATCAGGATTATCTGGTTTTACGGAGACAGCCATATTATAATTGTTCTGAACATTAAATTGTCCTACACTTCCACCATAATCGGGAATATTCGAAGATCTGTTATCAGCTGAATAGAGTGAATCTCCTTTAAAAGTAAGTTTATAAAACGTTACTTTGGATTGCTTGTTTGAAGTGCTTCCGTCATAAGTAAGAGTATAAGCAACACTTGGTTTCGAAGGTGCAAAAGCCATTACGGTACGCTGATAATTAGTCGGAAAACCGCTTGGAGTGACATTTTTCCATGTTTGACCATCATCCGTAGATAAATAGATCCCTGGTTTGGTTTTGGGTGGATTGTTAAATCCGTATGAAGACATAGAAGCTAAAATATCACCGTTTTTATTCACTGCAAGACCAATAAAGGTATGATCATTGACTTTCCCCAAGGTGTAGCTAAATGTTTGTCCACCATCCGTAGAACGCAAAATACCAAAATTATAACATGCCACGAACAGGGTGCCGGTTGTAGGACTTACAGCAATTCTGGAAGCGTATTGAAACGGACTATAATAAGCAGTATCGGCTTTTGCACTTGTACTTGGCAAGACGCTCCAGGAATCTCCATTATCAGTAGATTTAAAAATTCCCGTTCCACGGTAAGGAGCAAATCCTTCGGCTCCCGATGCACTATTTCCGACATATTCACCACTGCAATAGTACCATACTTGTGGATTTACCGGATTTTGTGCAACATACGATACACTCAAATTTTGATCAGGCGTATTTCGGAGCGACCATGTTTGTCCGTTATCGTAAGATTCCCAGATTCCTCCGGAAACTCCACCGGCTACAATATGATTTGAATTATTGATATCAATAGCTAAAGCCCGGGTTCTGCCTCCAATATTGTATGGCCCTGCCTGCGACCAATTGTAAACATTAGTTACCGATGCGGTTGTTGGACTCGAGTATCTGGAATGGAAACGTTCCAATTGTTCTAAATGGTTAGCATAAGCCAGTTCTTTTTCTCTGACGTTTCTCGGGATCGAGTTAGTAGCCGGATCACGCAGCATTCTGAAATAATATTCTGCTCTTCCTTTATTATCTTTTTCCCGCCCCTGTTCGGTCTCTATCTCTACTTTGTCTTTTTGACTTTTATGAATTGATCTGGGTATTGATCTTAAATACAGATAAAGTCCCGATCCCGCTAAAAGTATGATGAGGGTTGTGAGGATTAATTTTCGTAGAGAATTTTCCATGAAAATATTATTTATTGATTAATGATAATCGATAATCGTCCATGAAGGACCCGTTTGTTTCCCCAATGCCATGCCCCGTTTGCTGCTCAGTGTTACCGTTATTGGTTTAACAGAGGTAAATTCTTTTTTGATATCATCCAAAGTATGTTTGTTCAAGAGCCCTTTGGAAATATTTACTTTAAGCTTATTGTTTGGTGCCAGAGGTGGTGTAGATGAACCATAACCCTTTACGGACAATACTTTTAGAGTTACGGCATATGGATTAGTTTCATTGTACATGATGACCCGAGCCGTAATTTCAGCAGTTCCTGGTGAATATTTTTCTTTAACAGGTTTAACAGTAGAAGTATCTTTATGTGAAACGTTCTCTTTTTTGGTCGCTGTTTCTTTATTGTTTTCTTTCTTATGTGAGCCACAACTTGTTAAAAAGCCAATACCTAACAAATATATTCCAAAACGTAACAACTTGTATGAATATTCCATAGAATGATTAAGTGTAATATTGTATAACTACCAACGTAAAATGATAAAAAAATACATTATAAGGAAATGAAGCCTGTATAAAATTATAATGTCATGATATACAATATATTACAGACTTCATGTGAATAAAATATTTATTTAATATTAAAAATTATAAAAAATGGATTACCGTTCGACTTTTTATGAACATATAGCCCAAACAAGTGATAAACCAATGGGGTTGGTGATTAGTCACGCAGAGGGCCCATATATATATACTGATGATGGTCGGAAATATATCGATTTTATTTCGGGAATTGCCGTCAGTAGCCTGGGGCACCGTCATCCTGCTGTCGTAAAAGCGGTGAAAGAGCAATTGGACCGACATATGCACGTCATGGTCTACGGGGAATTTATTCAGAAACCGCAATCGGAGCTGGCCGGACTGTTAACGTCTCAGACTCCTCCCAAATTAAATCGTGTGTATTTCGTGAACAGCGGGACAGAAGCCAACGAAGGAGCGCTGAAATTAGCCAAGAAATATACCGGACGGCATAAGTTCATATCCTTTCACAACAGTTATCACGGCGATACGCATGGTTCCCTGAGTGTTACCGGGCGCGACGTTTATCGCAATCCCTATAAACCGCTTTTACCGGATGTCTATTTTCTCACTTTTAATGATGATTCGGAGTTGCACCAAATTGATGAACAGACGGCAGCCGTAATCATGGAACCGATTCAGGGAGAAGGTGGTGTCATACCGTCGGATAAGGAATGGTTGCAGAAAGTCCGGAAACGGTGTGATGAAACCGGTACACTTCTGATATTTGATGAAGTGCAAACAGGGATGGGGCGAACAGGAAAACTTTTCGCTTTTGAACATTATGGAGTGGTACCGGATATCATGAGTCTGGCCAAAGCTCTGGGCGGTGGGATGCCCATCGGCGCTTTTTTAAGTTCTACTGAGATTTTCGAAGCTTTCAAATATGATCCTCCGTTGAATCATGTGACGACGTTTGGCGGACATCCGGTCTCTTGCGCGGCGGCTCATGCGGCACTTAAAACACTACTGGATAATGGTTACATGGAAAACGCCGCAAAAATCGAGAAAATGGCTCGTTCTATTTTAAAAGGAGACGGAATCGTTGAAGTCCGGGGAAAAGGAGCCATGCTCGGACTTGAGCTGCGGGATTTTGAGTTGACTCAAAAAGTTGTGGAAAAATGTCTTGCGGAAGGGATCATACTCGGATGGACCCTTCATTCGAATACTTTAATTCGTCTCGCTCCGCCATTAATTATTGATGAATCACTACTTGAAGAAGTATTGTTACAAATAAGAGAAACGGTAACTCAGTTTGCTTGAGACAAAAAACAGATCCAAGTTATATAACTACTTGATAATTATAGGTTTAAAATGTATACCCTGAACTTTTGTTTCCTGTGAGTGGAACGTCTTTGGGTGTGAAAACATTATTAAAGTAAAAGATTAACAGAAAGCGAAATTTTAAAACTTTAAAAAGTATTATGGAAACCAAAGTAGCTTTACAATCGATTAATCCAGCCAATGGTAAAATTATTAAGAACTATGATGAGATTGATCGGGATGAATTAGAAAATCTCTTGAAAAAGGTAGATGAAACTCAGCAAGAATGGGTTCATGTACCATTTTCAGAACGTTCTGAAAAAATGAAAAAAGCAGCGAAAATTTTGAGAGATAAAGCTGGTGAGTTTGGTCAGCTCATGGCCGATGAGATGGGTAAACCCGTTTCTCAAGGTAAAGCGGAAGCCGAAAAATGTGCCTGGGTCTGCGATTATTATGCTGAAAATGCCGAAGATATATTAAAAGATGTACCGGTAGAAACGGATGCCAGCAATAGTTATGTTCATTATCAGCCAATGGGAATTGTTATGGCGATTATGCCGTGGAATTACCCGTTCTGGCAAGTATTTCGTTTTGCTGCACCCGCGTTGATGGCTGGTAATGCCGGCGTTTTAAAGCACTCGGAGAATGTTACCGGCTGTGCGCTTGCCATTGAAAAAATATTTCAGGATGCCGGTTTCCCGGAAAATCTGTTTCGCACACTTCTGATTAACCGCGATAAAGCTAAAGACGTTATCGAAAACCCGAGAGTGAAAGCGGTGACTTTAACAGGAAGTACGCGAGCTGGTAAAATTGTCGCTTCTCAGGCCGGAGCCGCTCTTAAAAAAACGGTTTTGGAATTGGGAGGCAGCGACCCATATGTCGTCCTTGAAGATGCGGATTTGGATGCCGCAATCAAAACCTGTGTGACATCCCGCTTGTTAAACAGTGGACAAAGTTGTATAGCAGCCAAGAGATTTGTCGTTGTTGAAAAAGTCTATGATGAATTTGTTAAAAAGTTGGTTGAATCAATGAAATCCAAGAAAATGGGTGATCCGAATGATGATGTCGATTTAGGTCCCCAGGCCCGCGAAGACCTGCGTGATAATTTGCATGATCAGGTTACAAGAAGCGTTGAAAAAGGTGCAAAAGTGCTGACAGGCGGTGAAATCCCTGATATGGAAGGTTTTTATTATCCACCAACGGTGTTGGTTAACGTCTCTTCGGGAATGTCGGCTTATAAAGAAGAGCTATTTGGTCCGGTTGCTACAGTCATTAAGGCTAAGGATGAAGACGACGCCATACGGATTGCCAATGATACAAATTTTGGATTGGGCTCCGCTGTCTTTACTGAAAATATTGAAAAAGGAGAACAAATAGCCCGTGAAAAATTGCACGCCGGAAGTTCATTTGTCAATACGTTTGTCAAATCCGATCCGCGACTGCCTTTTGGCGGAATTAAAAATTCCGGATATGGACGTGAATTATCGCCTTTCGGCATCAAAGAGTTTATGAACATTAAGACGGTTTACGTAGCATAAATTGCAATTATTCCAAAAAATGACATCATAATATCCCAATCGAAGCTACTCAACGACATCCCCATCGACGTCATTCCGGGCCCCGACCCGGAATCTCCCGGTTGAAGGCTTTGAGCGTTGTTTTCAGTTTAATTGGTAGGAATGTTTTGGGGTTAATAACCACGGCTTGTAAACGGTATCAACGCTCTGGTTGGATCCTGAATCCAGTTCAGGATGACGTCATTTAGGGGTTGGATTGTGGTTGGGGAAACTTACAAATAGTATCAGCCGTTTCCCATCACTCCCATCAACCATATTCCGGGTCCTTTCGATGCCGTATCCGCCCCTATTGACTTCATTCCCATCCCCACCGACGTCATTCCGGGCCCCGACCCGGAATCTCCTGGTTGAAGGCTTTAAGCGTTGTCTTCATTTTAATTGGTAGGAACGTTGGGGTTAAAAACAACGGTTTGTAAACGGTGTCAACGCGTTGGTTGGATCCTGAATCCAGTTCAGGATGACGTCGCTTGGCGGTTTGATTGTAGTTGGGGAAACTTACTTATTGGTACCAGCCGTTTCCCAACGAACGCATTCCGGATCCAATTGACGTCA
>DATFMK010000938.1:0-6303 GCA_035267005.1 Balneolales bacterium | reverse complement strand
AATGTCGGGCGGTATTGAAAATATATTTGCCCAAAATTGTATCATGAGCAGTCCGCATCTGGAACGTGCCATCCGCATCAAATCAAATGCCTGCCGTGGCGGTAGCATGAAAAATTTCCATTATCGTAATCTGAATGTGGGTCAGGTACATGGCGCCGTCATCCGGATCAACATGCATTATGGAAATGAAAAAGGGAAAAACTGCCATTTCCTGCCAACATTAAGTGGCGTTTATGTCGATAATGTCGACAGCAAGCACAGTCAACACGCTATTTTCATTGTTGGGCGTGAAAATAAACCCGTCAGAGACATATTCATTAAGAATTGTACTTTTAAGAATGTTGAAAGCAAGAATATCATCAAATATGTCAAAGACATACAAATCCGAAATTCTATTATGAATGGTAATAATATTCACATTTAAAAATAATCAATTGAATGATATACCATTAGAAGCCTATGCAAAACCGTTCTTTTGCTCAATCTCTGCATTTTCGCGACTTCGAAATCCTCGAATCTCGAAAGCATTCGGGATGCTGCGGTTCCGAAGTCGCTCAGGCTTTGATATTGAACAAAATCCCTGGTTTTGCAAAGCCTTCTCTAAAATTATTTATAAATAAATATGCAATTATTTAAAAAAAGTTTATATCTCGGGCTATTAGCAGTAGGTGTATTGTTTTTACTTGCTATGGTCCATAAAGATGTGATAAAAGGTCAGGTAGTGTGTTTTGGGGACTCTATTACACATGGAGCTCATGTAAATGGACATAGCTGGGTTTACTTTTTAAATCAGGAACATAATAATGGCGTAACCTTTATTAATGAGGGACGGAATGGCCGGAAAACAGCTGATAAACTAGAATTATTGCCGGTTTTAAAAAAATATCCCCATCCCGATTATTTTCTGATTTTTCTGGGAGTCAATGATTTGAAAGACGGTACGAATGCTATGGTCGATCAATGTGTGCAGAACATGAAATGGATGATCAACAAAGTCCGGGAAAGTGATAAAAATATCAAAATTGTTATACTTGCACCGACGGATATCAATCTGAATTTGATGTCTAAAATCAATGTCCGGAAAAAGTATGATGAAAATACCAAACATTCTTTGTATGAGCTTGAGAAGCGGTATAAAAAATTGGCTCAGGAAGAGCATGTGCATTTCCTTTCCTTACGGCATGTCGTATCCAGACCTAATTATGTGGACGGATTGCATCCCAATATTAAAGGACAGAAGGAAATTGCAGCGGCCGTTTGGAAAGGATTGAATCGATTGTTTTGATTTTGAGACCACAGATTTACGCGGATTTAAGGCGGATTTTTTTACATCTGAAAATGAGTTTAAAGTGATCGAGATGATTATCGGTGTTTAAAGATTGGCTTTTCTCTTTTAAAACATTTCTAAGATCTCACACCCCAAAAGTGGGTTCGATATGACGCTATTATTTAATTTCATGAATTACTAATGGAAGGCTTTGCATAGCCTTATAACGACATTACTGAGTGTCATTTCGACAGGATGGAGAAATCTTAAAAACAAAATATTTGTAACAAAACATTGTTTAAAGAAGATTTTATTTCAAACTAAGTTTTACTTTGTCATGGAACGATTACAATAATATTGGTGATATTGATGGATTTCTTTAATCAGGCGAATTAATGGATATCTACATATGAAAATAATAAATAACTATAAACGGTGGGGATTAACATTATGTACGTATTTGGTATTATCCTTATGGATAATTCAAATTGGATATTGCCAGAATTCGAAGCATGGTGCACTTGTAGATTCGGTAACGATCCATTTATGGAAAGGAACTCCACCTTTTCATAAAAATCTCCCTCCGGAGAAGAGAATGAGATCCAGAGGAGATGGGGTGATTCGCATCACTGATGTCTCAAATCCAACGATGACTGTTTATCATCCTCAAAAAATTAATCCAGATCATACGGCGATAATAATTTGTCCGGGTGGTGGATATTCACATTTAGCTTATAATCTTGAAGGAACTGATATAGCCCATTGGTTAGGTTCGAAAGGAATCATTCCTATTGTTTTAAAGTATAGAGTGCCTAACCAGAAAAAAGGAGCTTTTGCCGATGTACAGAGAGCGATTACTATCCTGAGAAGTCAGCATAGAAATTGGGATATAAATCCGGACAAAATAGGAGTTATAGGGTTTTCGGCTGGCGGGGACCTGGTAGCATGGATCATAACCCATTATAAAAAAAGGATCTATCCGACTGAAAATGGTATGAATAATGTTTCGATTAAACCGGATTTCGGCATTCTCATTTATCCGGCATATCTGGTGAATAAAGAAGATATGTTGGAAAATGATGTTAAAATTCAGGATCCTCCTCCACCGGCATTCCTGATTCAGACGCAGGATGATCCGGTCGGTTATCGAAACAGCCTGTTCTTTTTCAATGCCTTAACCAAACATCATGTCCAGGCGGAAATCAGTATGTTTTCTCATGGGGGACATGGATATGGATTGACGACACCTAAATCAAATCCATTATCCAATTGGCCGAATCTTTGTGTTAGGTGGTTAAAATCGATAAAAATGATTCAATAGATCGCCCGGTCATCGTTCGATTCGGGACGACAGACTACTTACCACGTAATTCTCGTTTTTCATTTTATTGCATTTTTACGGTCTGAATTACAGATTATGCTGATTTCGCAGATAGGTTAGTATGTTCGATATGATAACTGAACACTGAAAGTGTGCATGTACATTCTCTGTGAACATTGTGTAAATACTCTGTACCCTTAGTGGTTAAAAGTTACCAGTTCAGACTGATTACATTAAAATACGCGAAAATCCGCATTCTATAAATATCGTAAGAAAAGGCACACCATGTAGACTGTGTGCCTTTATATTATAAAGCAGATCAAACCTGATAAAAATCGAAATAGTTTTTAGCATTATAATAGCTGATATCGCTGATCATGGATCCCACCAATTCCATGTCATCAGGGATTAACCCTTTTTCGATATCATCGCCAATCATATTACACATCACCCTTCGAAAATATTCGTGACGAGGGTAAGATAAGAAGCTCCTGGAATCTGTCAACATTCCAACGAAATAGCTTAAAAGTCCCATATTGGCAAGAGTACGAATCTGATTCTCAATCCCATCTTTTTGGTCAAGAAACCACCATCCGCTGCCAAATTGAAGTTTACCGGGAATTCTACCATCCTGAAAATTACCGATCATCGTCGCAAAGAGTGCGTTATCTTTAGGATTTACGTTGTATAAAATAGTTTTTGTTAATTGATCATTTGCATCAAGACTGTTTAGGAATCTGGCTAATGGAACTGCGTGATTATAATCACCCATAGAATCAAAACCTGTATCAGCTCCGAGTTTTCTATACATTCGGCTATTATTGTTTCGGATAGCACCAAGATGGAATTGTTGAACCCAGCCACTGGCATGATCCATTTTTGCTAATTCCAGTAAAATAGCTGATTTAAATTTATTGGATTCTTCCAGTGTTATCGGTTTATCATTGAAGGCTTTATTAAATATGTCACGTACTTCGGAAAGAGTGAAATCCGCATCATAAATAACTTCCAAACCGTGATCAGACAATCGGCAACCATTTTTATGAAAAAAATCGTGTCTATCTTGTAAAACACTTAATAAATCATCGTAGGAATTGATGGATTTATTTGCAGCAGTTCCCAATTTTCTAAGATATAATTTAAAATCATCCGATTGATCAATATTCATTGCGTTGTCTGCGCGAAATGCAGGTAATACGATCACCGGAAAAGAATCATCAGACGCGAGTTGTTGATGATAATGAAGATCTTCAGTGGGATCATTAGTTGTACAAACCACTTCGACATTCATATTTCTTATTATATTGCGGGCAGTTAACTTTTCTTCTTTTAATTGATCATTACAATTTTCCCAAATTTCGTCTGCTGTGTCACCATTTAGTAATTTATTAATTCCAAAATAGCGCGATAATTCCAGATGAGTCCAATGATATAAGGGATTACCGAGCGTTTTGGGTACAATTTTAGCCCAAGCCTTAAATTTGTCATAATCGGAAGCATCCCCAGTTATAAGATTTTCATCAATACCTGCAGTACGCAAAGCTCTCCATTTATAATGGTCGCCATACAACCAGATATGAGTTAAATTTTTAAACTGAGTGTCCTCAGCAATATCTTTAACAGGAATATGACAATGATAATCTATTATGGGCATATCCTGAGAATAATTAAAATATAAATCCTTGCCTTTGTCATTATTGAGTAGAAAATTTTTATCTATAAATTTAGACATAATATTTTATTTATATGTTACTGGTAACACTATCGCTAAATGATCTTAATATCTATGTTGTAATATATAAAACCAAGAGATATATGCTGACTTTCTTCTTAATTTTACAATAAAAATGAAAAAATACTATTGATTTTTCAAAAAAAATGTTTAAAATATGTTACCGGAAACATGTTCGGTGTGAATTTTACTTAGATAGTTTCAAAAAAATATTCCGGTAAAATTGATTGGTTGTGTTATTTAATGTGGTTTTATATAAAAGCGCTTTTATATATAATATTATAAATCGGAGTCTCATATGTCCTTTAAAAATAAATGGATAATGATTTTATTTGCATTTTTTATGCTTATGATGCAGTGGAATCGTGTAAAAGCCAAATCATCGCCAAAATCTAATACTTCTATTAGTGTCAGGAATAATAATATTTATATTTTTCATGGCCAGGAATTATTATTAAAAATAGATGCCATTGATTTTAATTTCGTTGCACCTATTTCTTTAAATCTGGAGGGTAACAAAAGTAATGGATATGATATAACAGCTGTTTATCCAGCTGTTGCTAAATATAGGAATAGCAATTCGCGACTAAAAATTAAGATTAAAGTGACCATAATGAATGGATCAGTGCACTTTTATGCTAATCCATCCTGGGCTCATAACGTAACAATCCATTTAGCTGACAGAGATGAACACTATTTTGGAGTACTTGAAAGATTATATCCTGATAATATTAAATCTCCCGATTTAACTGGCGACGTTGTTCCAGTTGATATTTTGGGAAATGGTGATCAATATCATGAAAATTATTCAGATGCATGGTCAGCGTTCTTTATGAGTAATAAAGGATATGCTTCTTTTTATGACACATTTGCAAAAGGGATTTATCGTTTCGGGAAAAACGAAGAAACAGAATTATATCACCATACAGGTAAATTAAATTGGTATGTTATTCCTGGTAAAAACGGCGATCAAATGTTGAGTAAGTACTATAAAATTATTGGTAACCCTAAATATATACCTATTTGGGCTTGTGGCCCAATTGTATGGAGGGATCAAAATAATGGTGGTGCTAAGGAAATACTTAGTGACATCCAACATATGACAGATCTGAAAATACCTCTTACTGGTTGGTTTGTGGATCGACCGTATAGCAATGGGGCTGATGAGTGGTCAAAAATGGATTTCAATTCTAAATTCGCAGATCCGGCAAAATGGATAGGTGAAATTAATCACAAATATGGCTTACAATTTATGACTTGGGTTGGTTCATTAACGTTTAGCGATAAAAAATTTCCAAGGTTATTACCTAATTACAAAGGATATATTGATTTGACAAATCCAAAAGCTGATAATGAATTTGAAAGACGTTTAACAAAAAATCAGTATGCTTACAATGTTCGAGGACATAAGATGGATAGAGGGGATGAAGAATTTCCGGAAATGGCAAAATGGTACAATCATACTCCTCGCGCGGAGCACCGTAATAAATATATTTATTTATATGCCAAAGAGATCAATAAGTTTTTGAAAGACTCCTTTGGAAAGGATCAATTTAACTTTGCTCGTGCAGCCTTTCAACGTTCGCAACCCTATTTAAGTGCGGTTTGGAACGGTGATTCGCGTTCCAACTGGGATGGTTTAGCCAGTAGCATAGCAACAGCTGTACGAACCGGTTTTATCGGATTTCCGATGTGGGGTTCGGATGTAGGTGGATATTTAGGTGGACGAATTCCAACAAAATTGTATGCTCGTTGGTTGGATTTTGGTTCATGGAGCGGAATGTTTGAAATAAAAATTGACAATGCCGGAGGAAGAGGGCAAGACCGTCCGCCTTGGAAATATGGGAAAGATTTGCAGGAGGCATTCAGAAATGCTTGTAACCATAGAATGAAAATGTTACCGTATATTTATTCACTACTAAATACATCTTATAAAAACGGTGTCTTAATGAAGCCGTTGGCTTATAAATATCTCAAAGATAA
>DATFMK010000937.1:0-4160 GCA_035267005.1 Balneolales bacterium | reverse complement strand
ATATCTTTTGGGATCAAGCCGCACAAATACAGCCGGTTGCTTTTCCTCATATTCAACAGCACTTAACGGGATGACCATCAATTCCATCGGATATTCCGTCATGATATCGAGCTGAACATTTTGTCCGGGAATCGGCCAGCTTTTATTCGATTCGGTAATAATATTGACGACTTTCGATTTATTTTTCTCATCAAGAGCGGGATTGATCGTAGTGATGGCCGCTTTAACGAAAATATATCTGTTGAGTTTAGGATAAATGATTAACGAATCTCCGGGTTTCAGGTAGGTAGCGTCATCCGGCGGAACAAAACCTCGAACCAGCACCCGTTTTGTGTTGATGATGCTAAGCATCTTATCGTATGCATTTACCGATTGTCCCAATTCTATCAAATGCTCATTGATGGTCCCACTGATAGGCGCCATTAATTTTAGCACCGGTTTTGATTCCAACCCGGATTGCCAGTTCTTGATCTGCTGATCAGGAACGCCCAATGCTTTTAACCGGGCTAATGCCGATCGTTCCATGGCAATGGCCCTTGCATAATCCATTTCCGTTTTTTCCAGTGTACGCTGCGGACTTATCTTTTTCTCAACCAATAATTTGATCCGCTTCATCTGCTGTTCCTGAAAGCGTGATTCAGCGTAAGCCTGCAGATAGTCGGCACCTAAATTGGCGAATTCAAGACTCTCAAGTTCCAGCAATACGTCACCTTCTTTAACCGATTCGCCTTCATGCGCATAGATTTTGACAACACGTCCGTTTACAGGAGCACTCACAATAGAAATATGCCCAGGAGCTCCCTGAACAACACCTGGAGCCGTAATCGGATATCGAAATTTCCGTTTCTGAACCTTGTATGTGCGGATACCTAATTCCTGCACTTGCTTATCGGTTAATTGTACAATCGTGGTATCCGCGTTTACACCAGTTGTGGTGGTTGTAAGTGATGGCGGTGGCGGAGCCTCTTTCATCTCTGTCTGATTTCCATCCTGCCTGTTACAACCAATCCAGGTCATTCCGAACATAATAATACTGATCAGGATTAGAACAGATTTCTTTCCGGGTGATATGAACATTAGCTTATTCATTGTATACAATATCTTTATGCAGAAATTTTTCGATTTCGATAAGTCGCATATAATAGGTATGTAGCGCCTCATAGTATCTTCTCTGACTGTTCAGATACGTTCGTTGGGTATCCAAAAGCGTTAATAAATCCAGTTCGCCTTCTCGGTAGCCCTCCAGGGTCAGTTGCAGCATATTTTCAGATTGACTTCTGATTTTTTGATGATATCTCCTGATCGTTTGCAAGCTGTTGGAATAACTGTGCCAGGTCGTTTCCACATTTTTCTTTAAACTGAGCAATATGGATCTACGTGCCCAGCCAATTTCATTATACCTTGTTTTGGCTATTTGAGTAGACACATTTTGATTGAACAGAAACCATAATGGAATTTTCAAACTGACCTGAACGCCATAAAAATCGTATCCATTTCCATAATCCTGTTTGTAATAGGAAACCCCCAAATCCGGCAGATAAGAACTTCGGTATTGCCGGATAGCCGAACGGGCCGATTTTAGTTGATCATCGAGACTTCTTAACTCCGGTTGGTGCTCGATGGAATTCAGAATAGTTTGTTGATTGAGATCGTATTCGAAATAACGTAAGGTATCGGTAAATTCGATGTCGTAAGATTGCCGGCTTGGATCCAGTCCGATCAGGAAAAACAAACTGTAACGGGCATCATGCAATTGTTTATTGGCATCATCCAGATCATTATTAGCTTCGGCCAGCTGTATTTCCGCTTTTAACACATCGATCTGTCCTGTTTCTCCAACCTGATAGCGCGTGGTTACGGCATCCCTGATCTGTTTAGCCAGATTAACCTGTACGGTCGATAATTGATATAATTTGATGGCTAACGCGATATTCGTATAATATTTCTTCACATTAGCTTTTAAAAGCGCCTGTTTGGCCTGAAGTTCTTTTTTTAAGGATTCGAAGTTATAATTGATTTTTTGGTACTGATAATAACTTGTTAAAGGAAATTGGAGAGATTGACTGATACCATATCGCTGTTCTACAAAATCCGGAGAAGTTGTATGGGCGCTTCCTTCCGGAATGCCTTCCCTGAAATAAAATAAATCCGGTGATGAGAGTCCGACCGCCGACCAACGTGATTTCCCCTCAGCTTTGATCCGTGTCTCTAATTGATTGATTTCCGGATTATTCTTCATGGCAATTGAAACGGCATCTTTAACCCCAAATCGTGATATATTTTGGATAGAATCGTTTTGAACAGGTTGGATTAGGACGGAATGCAACAATAGTACGATGCCACTTAAAATGACAATCATGGAAGGATCTCCTTGATGAATAGCCCGATTAAAATACTCTTACTTATATGTTACTAAATACTCTTTTAGAAATTGGGCTTATTAAAATAATCCAACTTGCCGGGATTCAATGATCAATTAATAATGTACAATTAGCAATGAAAAGAGTGACTATGCGTATTAGCACGAGTGAAAGCATAAATAAAGATAGGAAGTATACAGTAGACGATTCACAGTTTAGGCATCATCAATGAGCAAACTGAAAACTGTGAACGGAATACTGATTACTTAAAAGAGCACCCAAAATCTACTCGTTTGTGATATGCTGTATTAAATGATTCAATTCAGGTCCGATACGTTTTAATTCTTTTTTATGCACCTCTGTTAATTTTTGAAGGAGTTCATTCCCTTTGTCAGTCAATGAGATATATACTTTACGCCGGTCATCTTCCTTGTGAGATCGTTCAACCAAACCACGCTCCACAAGTCGGTCAACCAACCCAACGGCACTGTTATGATGAATTTGCAAGCGCTCAGCCAGTTGACCGATAGTTACACTATCCGAAAGATCTTCACTCCCTTTAATCGTCAATAATGCCTGATGCTGTTGCGGAGTTAATCCGACATTTAAAGCTTCTTCTTTACTGAATGACAGAAATTTCCGTAGTGCGTAGCGAAACTCAGAAAGCAATTCATACTCATTTTTAGTAATTGTCGGCTTTTTTTCATCCATAATTCTATCAAAAAAATGGTTAGATATCAGAAATCATAAAGTTATAAATATTATAGCGTATCGGTCCCAATCGTCCGTCATCATAAACGTAATTAAACGTTGTAATATATCGTAATACGATATATCTTCAGAAGATACATTGTTGTACTAAAAAGTCAATTTATTTACGGATGGCTAGGAATATTATTCAATGGTTTCTCACTGAAATTAACGAACACGATTTCAGAAGTCTTCACTTTAAACAGACGATCATATGGTCTATAATTATCGGATTAATCGGTGGTGTTACCGTATCGGGTTATTTATATATCATGGACGGATTGGTTCACGCCGTATGGCATTCTGGTAAATATTTGGTTTATGGGATACTTCCCCATTGGTTACAGAGTATGAATCCTGTCTGGATCATAACTTTAATTGGCGGATTCTGTGTCGGAATCACCATTAAAATTTTTGGGAAATGTGGGGAGATTTCCACGGTCGTCAATAATATCAACATGAAGAAAGGCCGTATCAATATTAATCAGACGCCGGCCATGACGGCAACTTCATTGGTATCGATCGCTTTTGGCGGAAGTGCAGGACCCGAGGCCCCTCTTGTTCAGATTGTCGGAAGTTTTGCCAGCCGGTTTGGTGAGAAATTGAAATTGAATAGTAATCAAATCCGGACATTTACTTTTTGTGGGATGGGTGCCGCTTTGAGTGCCTTATTCGGTTCTCCGGTCGGCGGAGCTATTTTTGCATTGGAAGTTCCCCATCAACGCGGATTGGAATATTATGAAGCTATTCTACCGACTATTACATCCAGTATTGTGAGTTTTGGAGTTTGTAGATTAATTTTAGGCTATAACGGACGTTTAATAAAATTTCTACATTTACCAGCTTTTTCAATGCCAAATTTAATTTGGAGTGTATTCATAGGCGTTTTAGGTGCCTTTGCAGCCACTTTATTTGTATTTATTTTCCGATCCATTGAAAAATTTTCTACGGTTTTTCGAAATCATTATATGTTATTGGCCATGTCGGGCGGACTCGGAATCGGCTTACTTCAAAAGATATTACCCAAGAACTTCCCAATTACTTCACTTT
>DATFMK010000936.1:0-2475 GCA_035267005.1 Balneolales bacterium | reverse complement strand
ATTAAACAAAAATTGACATTATTTATAACTGCCCGGTATCTTTTTGTTCTAATTACCGGTCATACCCAAGTTATCGAAAGCATAATGTTAAAAATACGTTAAATACAATAAATCCTAAAAAATCCTAAAAACTAAAAAAGGCAAATCCTGTAAAATGGATCTGCCCTTTTCAAAAACGATATCAAATGCAGTGTTTATGCTCTGATGTTTATATGTCTAATATATCTTTAGTTATGTGTTTTCCATTCACCTAATAAGTTCGTTCAACATCCACACTACTTTTGTTCCTTTAGCAGTTAGAAATGCAACATTTTCATAGGAATCATGTGGAGACGGGAATGCTTTTACCATGCCGAGACCGGTATCAATCAACTCTCCATTAGCCGAATCTTTGACATAGTATTCACCAAGGATGTTTATATTCATAGATATACTTTCCTTTGGGTTATTCATCAATTTGCTCAAAGTCGAAAAGGATACTGGATCAGGTTCATTATCTGCCAAGTGCAACAATATCTCTATCTGATCTACATTTATGTCTTTTTTAACGTGGTTCTTCAGAATCTTAATTGCCTTATTCATTTTTTTGATTCCTTCCATATTCAATCTCTTCTCTTTCATTTGATCAACACTCCTTTATCAAGCATTTTTTTGATCAAAATTTCAGGTTTTATTTGTACATGCATGATACGTTCCATAAAAACTCGTTTTAATAATGATGATATATCACAGCAGGTTATTAATGGAAACTGAGTTAACATTCTGGTGGAATGACATTTCTCGACAAAACACTTGACGAATATTGTCGGTATATACATTACGCTAAAATATAGGATAGGTTTCTTTGTTTCTGGGGTTAAATCTTTACCTTTATTGGGGAAGAAGAGAAGTCTAATTTGCAAAATTCATTATCGAAAACAAAACTGGGGATCGACACCTTCCACTTTTAAGGAAGAAAGATATAGAAGAAGGAAAAGATATTTTTACGAAATAAATTTGAGATTCCATGTAATTTTTATTAGTTTTGGCTTTATTCATCGTCTTCGATTTCCTTTGTAAGAAGTTCTACAGCTTCGGGATCATTAACGGGGATTCGTTGACGACCGATCTTAATCTTATGATCTCATTCAAACAATCTGGTTCGGCTAATAAGCCATGCGACAAAATTATCTTTTTCAATTTTTGCAAAGTCAACCATAATCTTGATGTCAGTAGTTCGGGATAGTTCAAAACCGCCACCTTTATATGGACTTTTAGAAGTAATCTGTACACCGCATGGAAGATCGGAATTTAACAAACCGTAAAGACCAGGATTATCTGTTTTGATTGATATTTTTTTCATTATTTTTCGTTCGTATTTTTTGGATAGATCGTATAAATACATTAAAATACAACAAAAAGAAATACAACAGAAAAATCCTGTCAGAATTATTAACTGGGGGATCCGTAGGCATAAAAAAGAACGGGCTGCCATGAAAGAGGTGGTATTCCTATAAAGGCAGCCCTAAACATGACTCCAAAAAGGAATCATGGCTGAAATCATAGTAACATTAAAGTGTTCCGAAATACAACACCTGAAACTTTTAGATGTAACATATCAAAGAATTTAATTGCCCGGATGAGCTTTTAGGTTTGTCTTGGAAATAAAAACCCCTGAGAGCCCCCACTCCCTCAGGGGTTAATCAAGGGGAATAAAATGAGAAAAAAGAATTCCCATCCCTATTTAAGATATCGGAAAATGCACTTAAAATCTAAACATAAATATCACTACAAAGTGATATGTTAAGGTGGTTTTTAAATAGGGGGAGATGATTGGATTTTGTGAAAAAAGAAACCCCCAAGAGCTTTTCGGTTTACTCTTGGGGGCTACTGTGGGGGTGATACTTAAAAGAGGAAAAATTTATGTTACAGTTACCAAACAATAAAGCAAAAAGCATTCCAACTCGGCTATTTTGCACTGCATTTATATTCATAATGAAATGAAATTAGAAAGTTACATCCATTGAGATATCTAATTACAAGTGCCGGTTCTTATCACAATAGATCTCAAAATATGAAGCAAACTATATAAATTCTATGAAATATACTACATAACACCAACCCTATGAGATAGGCAATCGGAGCCGAAAAGGAATGACTTCGATATAAACTTTAGGTGAAACAGAAATCGTGGAAAGGATGTTGTGGTTGTCTACAGATACCTTGCAAAATTTGCATATATCTAATGACTCCAGGTTAATGTGATACTAACAACCTATATGCCACTTAATTTCATAAAATTGATGGATTGGTGATATGATATTACGATATCTCAGAAATCTAAAGTGCTTGATATTGGGACGTTATTGCAGATATCACGACATTTTCAAGCCTCCGATAAATACAGTTATGGCAGCTATCAGCAATAATGCCTTTACACTTTGATCCTTTTTGGTTATCGTTTTCAAAGGAAAATATTGCACAAGCTCTAACTTA
>DATFMK010000935.1:0-3944 GCA_035267005.1 Balneolales bacterium | reverse complement strand
CCCTACTTCAACACCGAGTCCGTAGCCCGTACCAACACCGCTTTTAAGTCGAACTTCGGTTTCAAGCTGTTTATACGATTTGGGACTCAGTAAACTTTCATCGATGATGGATATATCCCATTTCGCCAAATCGCGGGGTGTCATAGCCAATTCGCCCGCTCCTGCCATCCAGCCCGAACCTTCCTGGGGAGCCGGACGTAGTGGCCCCAAAGCATATCTTGTATAACCGGTCGGACCATTTTTGGTCAGTTTCCCTTTGTCGAAATTGACGGCACTTTTCATATCCAGCGGATTAAGAATATGCTCATGGAGATATTTAAAAAACGGTTCATGGGTTATTTTCTCGACTATTTGTCCGGCTATTACAAAATTGGTATTACTATACTGCCAACGGGTTCCGGGTTCAAAATCCAGCGGCCGTTTAGCCCAGCGATTCAAAATTTCCTGCGGCTTAATCGACTTGCGCATCATTGGCGGAACATAATCCTGTGGCCAAAAATCCTGATATCCTGATGTATGCGAAAGCAATTCCCGAATCGTCACTTCATTAGCTTTCGTCAGACTGGGAAGCCATTTCGAAACGTGATCATCCAGTGAAATTTTTCCCTCCTGCTCCAGCAATAAAATTGTAGCAGCGGTAAACTGTTTGCTAATCGAACCGATGGCGTAACGCATAGTAGGATTTGCTTTAACATGCGGATCGAGCTTTGCCGCTCCGTAAGCCTGTACATACACAATCTGGCCATGTTGCACTACCGCAACTGATGCACTCGGGACACCGGTCGATTTTAATACCTCATGAGCCACTTTATCCACTTTTTTAGCGAGCTGAGTATCAGCAGAAGATGATTTTTGGGCTTTTGCTTTTACGGTAGTATGACTTGTATCTAATGAACTCAGACCATAAGAGGATTGAGTGATAAATAATGAAATATTCAGTACAATCAGTCCCACAAACAAAACAATTAACCTTGAATGCAATATTTTGGAAAGGTTAGCCTCACCTAATCTTTTGAATAGATTTTTAAAGTGATCTAAATTCATCAGCGATCTCCATAGTTAGTTTTAGAAGGCTTTACAAAACCGTTCTTTTGCCCAATATCTGCATTTTCACGACTTCGAAATCCTCGAAATCCGAAAGCATTCGGGATGCTGCGGTTTTGAAGTCGTTCAAGCTTTGATCTCGAACAAAATCCATGGTTTTGCAAAGCCTTCTTTTATTATAAGTTTTCAGGCCCCCAAAAAAATTTCCAGATTTTGACAGAGCAATAGTTCTAGATTATAATCCCGAAAAATGGAAAAATCCAATTATCGTTAGTGAAACGAACTTACTATTACTACTCTGAAATTTTAATGCAATGCTATTATTATAACAAAATCTCTGCTTCCTTAAATAGTGATTTAAATTAACCTAATAATATTTACTCATCATATCCTTATTTATAAACCTATTGGTTAGAAATTTCTATAATAGAACAAATACTTCAGAGTGCTGCGTACTTTGACATCAAGAGAAGTATAATAAGGAGCTTTCAAAATTTGAATAAAAATATGATGTTATTGATTATACTATATCTATAACATATCATAATTAAGTGCGGTATAGTTCATAAAACTTATTTATTACTGCATTTAATCTATCCGTATTATAGTAAATTTGCAGCTATAGAGAGATTTAGCTTGAGTATTAATGTGGATGACTATTCTTAATCTACAATCATTATTTCCAGAAAATGTAGTTGCTCCGGCAATTCTTATTGCCAGGTTTAAGCAACTCGTAATCATAAATATCACGCCGTTGGTATCTATCAATCTTCTTTCAGGTATCCCGAAAATACATGCAAGTAAATTCGTTCAAATTTAGCTATGACATGCCTAGCGTCTTCAATAGAAAATTTTCTCAAATAACAATGATATCAACGAGAGAGACTACACAAACTAAGCCAAAAGATTCTTAATCATACTAAAAATGGAGTCATGTATGAAAAAAAATAAAATACAAACTTTAATCCTTTTTTTTATTCTGGTGAGTTGGAGCAGCGTTTTTGCTTCGGTATCTTCCCAGGTAAATAATCAGGAATTTATAGAGAAATCAGCATTATCCGGTAAAAACCAGTGGAATCGTTTTGCCAACCATAACTTAAACGATTCTGGTGCTGATTTGAGCGCACGAAGGGTTCTTCAAAGGCAAACCACCATACAGGGAAATGTAACGGATGCGATTACCGGTGATCCTTTACCCGGAGTAAACATTTTCGTGCCCGGAACTACGATTGGTACATCAACAGATAATAACGGGCAATATTCGTTAAATGTACCTGAAAATGCGGACACATTGGCATTCTCGTATATCGGATATATAACCCAGCGCGTCGCTATTAATAACCGCACACAGATAGATATTCAATTAGAACCAACTACCATCACATCAAGTCAGATTGTAGTCGTTGGCTATGGGACTCAAAGGAAAAGTGATCTAACAGGTTCTATTTCGACGGTCAAAGGTACCGATGTGAGTAGAATTCCGACGACTAATGTGGATAATGCGCTGCAGGGACAAATAGCAGGGGTTCAGATAACTCCCAATTCGGGACAGCCCGGGACACCCGCAACCATAAGAATACGAGGTGTTGGTACCCTGAATAATGCTTCTCCTATCTATGTTGTGGATGGCATGATCACCAACGATATCTCTTATTTAAACCCGGAAGATGTACAATCCGTTGAAGTCCTGAAAGATGCTTCAGCTACAGCTATTTATGGATCCCGGGGAGCTAACGGAGTGATCATTATCACAACAAAAAAAGGAACTATAGATCAAAAAGTTCAGATTAATTTTAATGGTTATTACGGTTGGCAGGACATTCAACATAAAATATCACTTACTAATGCCTCCCAATATGCCACGTTAGTTAATGAATTAAATGCCAATGAAGGCCGCCCCCCAACTTTTCAGGATCCAAATTCCCTGGGTCAGGGAACAAATTGGCAAAATGAGGTATATAAAACGGCACCCACACAAAATTATAATATGTCGGTTAGTGGTGGTACTGATAAACTGACCTATAACATCAGTGGCAATTATGTGGGACAAAAAGGTATCATTTCAGGATCTCAATATAAACGTATGTCATTGCGCGTAAACAATGATTACTTCTTCACCAAAAACCTGAAGGTCGGTCATAATATTGCATATATGCACGATTATCAGCAAGAAGCAGCACCTGGAGTTGTAGGTCAGGCATATCAGGCAGATCCCACAAAAAATCCTTTTACTTCAAATGGTGATTACAATAACATTACACAAAATGCACCTGTTGGCAATCCCTTAGCCACGATATTTTACAATAGTAACCGGCATTATGCTAACCGTATTGTTGGTAATATCTACGCACAATTAAGTGTTCTGAATAATTTTCAGGTAAAAACAAGTTTTGGACTCGATAGCTGGCAAAAAGATTGGAAGACATTCAACCCGCAGTATTTTGTCTCGCCAATTCAACAGGCACAACACAGTCAACTTAATGTAAATAATGAAAATTCCAGAAACTGGTTGTGGGAGAATACGATAACCTACAAGAACTCTTTCGGGTTTAATAACGTACAGTTGTTGGCCGGTATTACGGCTCAGGGATTTAAGGATGAAATATTATCCGGTTCGCGTCAGGATATTGCCGGTAATGGTAGTAATCCTGCCTTATGGTATTTAAACGCCGGGAATCAACAGAGTCAATCTAACAGTAATGCCGCCTATAATTGGAACATGCTATCCTATTTATTCCGGGCCAATTATAATTACCAAAATCGATATTTATTAACCGCTACATATCGTATTGATGGATCTTCTCGATTTGGCTCTGCAAACCGATATGGTCATTTCCCGTCTGTCGCTGTTGGCTGGCGTTTATCGAATGAACCTTTTCTTCGGAACTCTGAATACATTA
>DATFMK010000934.1:0-2698 GCA_035267005.1 Balneolales bacterium | reverse complement strand
CTTGAAGAAATGATGCAAAAGATTACGGGAATAGACATAACCATCTGTCCCTGCTGCAGTAATGGCAAGATGAAATTTTTTGCACAAATACCAAAATACCGTGCGCGGCCGCCAAACCACTTGGATCGTGCGGCAGGTTAGTCGTTTAGCCTGATATTTTTAGTGGGTCTTTAGAAAAACATAGGAGAGGTGCGCCCTGATCTAAGAAAATACTCTTGAAATATAACAGTTCTACAGAAAAGTTTATTCTAATGGGAATAATAGTAATGCAGTTTATCTTAAATCGCTTCTGCAAAATTCCACAAAATACATTTTGGCGAACGATTTGTAATAGCGGGCATGAATACAATACCCATATAGAAAAGTCGTGCCAACTCGCCCGCGAATCGGCTTCGTACATCTTTGTTTTATCAATAATCCCGCCTCGATAAACTTATTAAAACTCCCCTTGCCAACAGAACCAAAAAACGATAATCTTTGGCTAATCTACTGCGGGACTATGGATAAAACACTTATTAGGTATCTGCACTTCACCCCTTTTTTAGATATATCTTTGAAACACAGAATATTTTTCATGGTCGGATTTCTGCTCTATAGCAAAAATCGAAAGGTTAGTTGGGGTTGTGATATCGTATTATGGTATCTCAGAAAATTTAGGTGCTTGATATCTGTTAGTAATTGCAGAAACATGCAATTCAGCTCTAAGAACTGGGATGGATGATATCACAGGTTTTTAAAAAATAAGAGAACCTTTGGTAAATAGCAAAATACATACAGGTTTTATAGAATTTATTTCAACCTAAATATATGAAAATTTTAATCTTCATTTTTAAGCTGTTAAAGTTAGAAGCAAAAAAATTATTTCCCTTCAATAAGCCCCCTAAAATATGAAGTGTTCTTAATGTTTTCTAAATCTTTGTCATTTTTAATTTGGCCCCAGTTATCAAAGCCTTTGCTAATAGATTTCTTAAGCCACTTGAAAGCTTCATCTTTCTCATTTTGTAAAGAATATACACAGGCTATATTATAATATACTAAGGGATTTTCGGGTATAATCTCTAAAATTTTATTATAGAAAATATATGCTGTTTGATATTCTTTTTTTGCTTTATAGACTCTTGCCAACTTCTCTAAAACTAATGGTGACTTTGGCTCAATGGTCAAAGCTTTCTGATAATGATGGATCGCCTCACCTATTTTATCTTGTTCCTCCAAAGTAATGCCGATGTTAATATGTGCGTCAAAAAATTCGGGTTCTATATTCAAAGCTTTTTTATAGTGAGCTATTGCATCATCCTTTTTGTTAAATTCTGCTAACGCATTACCAATATTATAGTGTGCTTTAGCAGAATTTGGTTCAGCATATACTGCTTTTTGATAATGCTTTATTGCCTCTTGGAGTTCTCCCTGAGATGCTAATAAATTACCTAAATCGTAGTTCACTTCGGCAGAATCGGGAGCGATTTTCAGTGCCTGATGATAGTAAATAATTGCTTCATTATATTTTCCGTGCTTCGCCAGTGCTGATGCGAGTTTCAGATTAAAATTGACATTGTCAGAATTCAATTCGACCAATTTACGAAGTAAGTCAATTGAATATTGAGGTCCTGAACCTCTTGAGTGACTGGAATTTAATGCTATTAGATCTAAAGCTAAAGTATTACCCAAATTTTTTTCTCGGATTGACTGACTCAATAAAACCAATTGTTCGTCTATTGTGAAATTTAAAATACTATTAAAAGGTTCAATATCCTTGGAAATCATATTAACAGTTGGTGTTGCAGGTAATGCTTGTCTCACAGTACTATATTCAATAAACGGAACATCATCTCGATATATTTTAGCCTTTTCTGAAAGTTTTGCCAGACCTTCTGGTCCAACTAAGAAGCCTCCTAAAAACACTTCCGGTCGGTTCAGCCTATGATTTATACCTCCCCAGTATGCAAAATTCAGATCTCGATGAATCGATTTATTAAGCTTTAACATGTCGAACCTTTTCTTCCTTAATTTTATTTTGTTCGATCTATTCCCAATTAGTAATAGCTCTCGGGTATTATACCACAATACGCTTTGCGGGAATGCGTCTAAAAACGAAGCCACAATTGTTTGGAATTCTTGTAAGCTAAAAAAGGAAACAGGAACAAATTGACATATAATTCCATTTTGCTTCAATCTCAGGCGAGCTCGGTGATAAAAATCGGAAGTGTAAAATGGCGCTACACCGGGACGATAAACCTGCCCCACTTCTATCGAAATCACATCAAATTTCTTTTTGATATGCGTTATATAACTTCGTCCATCTTCAACTATAAAACTTGTTCGTTGATCTTTCATCCAATCTGAAGGAAAATACGCCTTCGCCAATTTAACAACTTCAGACTCAATTTCGACACAATCCAAATGTTCTATATCATACATGAGGAATCTGCTGGGAGTTTGTCCGGCACCCAGTCCGATAACGAGAATATTTTTAGGATCAGGATGTAATAGCATTGGAACATGGGCTGCCATCACTTGATGTCCCCTGCGATCACTTCCTTGCCATGCCCGATCTACTGCAAGTTGAAGTTCTTCACCTTTTTTTATGACCGACACAAAGGAACTGATTCCCTCTCGAAAATCTATCAACCGACCTTGACTTGCAAGAAAGTCCTCAGGTAGTTTTGTTTTAGTAATGTAAGGTATGCCCAACCATGCC
>DATFMK010000933.1:0-2851 GCA_035267005.1 Balneolales bacterium | reverse complement strand
TTGGATAAATATGACCATTGGTTTTGTATTGCGAAGTGGCAGGCGTTAACTGATCTTTCAGCAGGCGGTACGCATGGTTTCCATCCAACAGACGGGCCCAAAGACTGCTCTTCCAGACTACGCTCCAACCGGTTCCGGCATCGCCGCGTATTTGCAGAGAGCGTTTGACTGCTTTGGCCAGTTTCGGAGTTCTCAAAGGTGAAATTCCATTACCCGGATACAATCCATATAACATGGACACATGACGATGATGTAAATTAACGCCCCGCCAATCTTTATACCATTCCTCTAAATTCCCACGATGACCGATATGGTACGGATACAATTTACCCCGTTTGGCTATCAGCGTATCCCGGAACGCTTTGTCAATATGTAACACCCGGGAAGCCTGAATCAGATCAGTAAAAAGCTCGCGAATAATAGCCATATCCATGGTCGAAGCGATGGAACTGAAGGCCCGTTTCTTATTATGATCGTACAGGAATTCGTTTTCAGGAGAATAGGAGGGAGCCGTCACTAAATGTCCGTGTCCATCCGGAATCAACCAATCCAGACTGAATTCTGCCGCACCCTTCATGATGGGATAAGCGGTATCACGCAAGAATGTTTTATTTCCCGAAAACAAGTAATGATCCCACAATTGCCGGCACAACCAATTGCCGCCCATTGCCCAGTTGGCCCATTGTGGTGAACCGTGTCCTTTATCTCCAACCGGATTCGACAGCGCCCAGATATCCGAGTTATGATGCGCAACCCATCCTTTGGCATGATAAAACTGCCAGGCTGTGGTTTTTCCGGTAATCGACAGGTTTTTGACAAATCCGTATAACGGTTTATGCATTGTAAAAAGATTGGTCTCGTCCGCCGGCCAATAATTCATCTCCAGATTGATATTGGTCGTGTAATTCGAACTCCAGGGAGGTTGAAGGGTATGGCTCCAGATTCCTTGCAGATCAGCAGGCACATCCAGTGTACGAGAACTGGAAATCAACAAATATCGTCCGTATTGGAAATATAATGGGATTAATGAGGGGTCTTTCGTTCCTTTAGCAAACGCTTTGACCTGTTCGAATGTAGGACGGTTTCTCACTGATTGGTTACCCCCTTTATTAGATAATTGAAGAGATACGCGGTCGAAATATTTATGAAAATCCCGCTCATGACGTTCCCGCAATGTCTTATAAGATTTCGCCGAGGCCTGTTTCATGTAACGGCGAACAATCGTTTGCTCATCACGTCCGTCTTTATCAGGACATTTATTAAATCCATTGAAACTGGTGGCTGCCGATACTAATAATACGACATTCGTTGCATTTTTAATGGTAATCCCACTGGTATCGGTACGAATAATACCATCATTACTGATCGCTTTCACGGAAAATTCAAAATGCATGCCCCGGCATGAATTAGGATCTTTATAAATAATCGACTTTTTATGAAAATGCACATAATTCGGATCCACATGTGCCGGTGCTTTTCCCAGCAGAGCCAATTCATGATTATTGACCACTTCATGATGATAGTGCAACAGGCTATTGGTGGAAATATTCAAATTCAATTTCTTTCGCCGGTTGGCGGTATAACGAATAACCACGACATGATCGGGCGCAGATATAAAAACATGCCGGGTATAACCGATACCATCCATCGAAAAATGAGTTGTATTTACGGCATTTTGCAGACTCAATGTCCGCCTATAATCGTGATAATTTGCCCCTTCATACGATTGATGAATGATCAGATTCCCCATGGGAAGATACGTTTCGGAATAAACACCCTGCATTTTTTTAGCAAGGGAATCCGCTTTCTGATATTCATCTTTAAACAACGCTTTTCGAACCAAAGGCAGATATTCGGGAGCTTTGGGATTCACATGTGTATGAACCGGACCACCCGACCATAATGTAATATCATTCAACTGAATTAAATTTTTCTGAACGCCCCCGTAAACCATCGCTCCCAAGCGACCATTGCCCAATGGATAGGCTTCATTAAAATTAGAAGCCGGATGCGTTGACCATATTTTCAGATTATTTTGAGCAAATACGCCCGAAATAAAAAGGAAGATCAATGATATTGTTAGAAAGAATCTTTTCTTCATAATTTAATTTCTCGCACCATTACCTTATTTCATGATAAAAGTATACGAATGACCCGGCTTCGTTGAAACATCATATAAATAGGTCTTTTTTATATTCAATTTGGGCAATTTCTTTTCCGCGTGGTTTAATGGAGTCTTGATTTGCGGTGTTCTATAAAAGGGATTGGGATTTTTGCCACTGGCCCGATTCAAATGAACGCCTGGAGTTAGCGATTTTAAAGGCACATAACTTCTTATTCTGCAATTACCCCCCAATCGGGAATGAATGACTAATTTCCGGATTTTACCTTTTTCCCAGGTCATATCGGTGATGAAACCGCCTCTCGCCATCAGGCCTTTCTCTGAACCGTTGTTAAATTGATGTGGAAGGGCTGGCAACACAAAAATGGATCCATCCTGACTTTGTAACAACATTTCGGCAACTCCCGAGGTACACCCAAAATTAGCATCGATCTGAAAAGGACTATGTTGTCCACTGATCGCATCATATAGATTATACAACGTATGTCCTTGTTCTTTTGATTTTTTTCCAAATGCAGGGTATAACTCATCCTTTAATAATTTATAAGCATGGTCACCATCTAAGAGTCTCGCCCATAAATTCATTTTCCACGCGATCGACCACCCCGTCCCGCTATCACCACGATAGATTAAAGATTGTTTAGTCGCCGCAGCGAGTTTTGGGGTACGGAAGGGAGAAATTTGATCGCTGGGAAATAAACCGTACAACATTGAAACATGACGATGATG
>DATFMK010000932.1:0-4342 GCA_035267005.1 Balneolales bacterium | reverse complement strand
AAATCGATTGGTGACACCAACAAAAGACGCCCCCCCTTTTTTAGTTCCGCCATCCAAATGACAATTCTGACAAGCGAGATTATTACCGGCAAAACGCATTTTTATATTGGCTACATCCGGACCAATATATTTTGAGGTGTGACTGATCAAATCATATCCATACTTAATAAGCTTACCTTTAGGTCCGGAAGGTAAATCTGTATTTACATTATTGGGCTTCCATTTTTGCTCTTCCTTCGACCGAGGAGGATACCATCTATCCATAAGCAAAAAAAGAAGTATGATGATACCGATTATGAGAATTGGCTTATATCTGATTGTCATATTGTTACGTAAGAACCTCGGATAAATTATCTATATACGGATAATATGACAAATTTACCTATTTAGAAAAAATTCAGAAAATGTAATATGTTAACAAAATATAAGATATAAGTCAGCCCCGAATGTAAGAAGACTATGCAAAACCGTACTTTTGCTCAATATCTTCATTTTCACGACTTCGAAATCATCGCATATGGCTAATATGCTACGGTTCCCAAGTCGCTCAAGCTTTGACCTTGGACAAAAGCCCTGGTTTTGCAAGGCCCTCTATAAATACTTTTAGCTTTTGGATGAATAAATATTTATGCCTTATCTGCTTCAAGTTTTGTTTTAAAAGCCATCGCGTAAAACTGTATTTGCTTGACCATTGCAACCAGTCCATTGGCACGAGTTGGAGAGAGATGCGTATCCATGTCAATCTTTTTGATGAATTCTGGTGGATATTTAAGAATTTCCTCAGGTTTCTGATCCGAATACACTCGTAGTAAGAGTGATACGAGTCCTTTGACGATCATTGCATCGCTATCCGCATAAAATTTCACTTTATCGCCATCAAGTTCGGCGTGTAGCCAAACCTGTGATTGACACCCCTTTACTTTATTTTCATCGAGACGATAATCCTCTGGAAGTGCTTCTAATTTTCGCCCTTGTTTAATAACATGCTCATATTTCTCTGTCCAGTCATCAAAAAGAGAAAATTCCCGAACTATTCTGTCTTGTATTTCAGGTATGGTCATATATTGTAATTAATGAATATTTTTTGCTTTTGTTTTGGTAACGAATGATGATCGAAAATCTTGAGTATAAATATTATTTATCATTTATATGGTAATAATTCAAGGCCTTTTTCCTTACTTTCGCCTTTTGCCTGGCATTCATACCCCATTTATAGTGATAGGTTGTCCCTTCCCACTCTCCATACATTGGATTCGGAAGAACAATGAATTTCTCACCAAATTTGCTGCTGTATTGATCCACTAATTCATTACGTGTTTTGCTGCTGTGATGTTGAAATAGCTGATCAAAATCACCAAGATTATCGCCACAAAGCAAAACAATTTTGTGCGTTTTGCGTATTTCTTTACGTCGTTTTGTTTTATTCGATGTCGTTGTTTTCATTAATAAGTGGCTCTTTTCAGCCTGAGGGAAACCCAGTTTTCGCAGATTATGCAATGTCCCGGCCATTTCATCCATGTTTCGATTGGTTACGTAATAAACATCCACATCATGACGATAGGCATAATTTAGAAATTGAACCGAACCCGGTGTCGCTTTAGCCTCAGCAGAGGCCGTCCACTTTTTCCAACCTATAGGATAGGTCACATTATCAATAATATTCATGGCCTGATACGGACTGTTATTCAACACAGTCTCATCGATATCAACAACAACAGCTTTTCTAACATCGCTTGTATCGTTTTTCAGGATTTCCGACAAACGATCATGAGCCACATTAAACGCCTGATAATATAACGCACGGGTTTCTGCCGCCCGCTGATACCATAAAATCGCCATTACGTTTTGATTCAGTAAAACTGACTCCCCTATTGCCTTTTGTCTGCTTAACTGATGTGAGCTTGAACATCCCCCAAAAGCAACAAATGCCATAATAACTAAAACTAAAGGAAATCTTATACTCTCTTTTTTCATAAACCGATTGATCATTCTAAATAAGTTTTTATCGACTTATTTCTGATTACAAAGATGATTTCAAAAGTCTCTTTTTAATCCAATACTTTCTTATTCTCCGATTTCATTATTTGGTCGACAGCTTTGACCAATTCTTTTGGAGACCAGCTATTTCCCCGAAATATTTTAAAAACTCTTCCTTCGGGATCCACTACTACGGTCCTTAAATTATGGGTGATCCGTTTTCCTCCATATTCATAAAAAACTCCAAAAGCCGCTGTGAGTTTACCAATAGCTTTCGGTGTTCCGGTCACAAAGGACCATGTTTTCAAATCATTCGTATAATTTTCTGAGTATTTTTTTAATGTAGCCGGTGTATCATTTCTGGTGTCAAAACTAATACTGAACAGATGAAAATGATTTCCATATTTCTTCTTCAGAATAGGCTGAATGTACTGTAAATTTTTTGACATTAACGGGCAATAATTCGGCAACGGACAACGCGTATAAAAGAAGGTCATGATAATCGGCATTCCTCTGAAAGATTTGAAATTGATCGGATGATTATCCTGATCTAACAATTGAACGGCTGGAATTTTATCATCCTTTCCAAGCTTTTTACTCTTTTTAGGTTCTTCAACCTTAGGCAAGTCATCTCCGCCCGGATGTTTGGAAACCAACGAATCGGCAATCTGATGTAAATTGGAAACCCAGGCGCTATCACGATTAACATGCAAAGAAAACCCAACCGCGTCTCCAATATTTAAGCTTTGAATATTGGTGGTATCTGTTACATAAAACTTCATCGTCATCGCTTTCATATAACCGGGAATATCCTCATGAGCAATGATGACCGTATGAGGATCGGACCCAAAGCCCATAATTCTGCCTTTAGCACTAAAAGTCCGTTCCGAATTTCCAAATTGTTGATAGACGATCAATGCTACCAAACCAACCAATAAAATGATTACAATTTTTGGAAAAAGATCTTTAGACATAATAATTCAAAAGTTGTTCGAATAATTAAAATGAAATGATACCAATGATACAGGTTTCTGTCATCATTAGCATACTTAAATTAAACTTACTTCGAGATAAGATATTCAATTTAAAATTTCGGACCATAGATGATCGATCGTGAACGGTGGATTTTTTTAAACTCATAACCAGGATTATTCACCAAGAAATTTTGTTGTGATCAAGCATTTTTAATTTCAACGAAGAGCACGGCCAAATTTCGCAGCTCTTTTTAGACTCCTCAAATTTAAGGATAACTTTATTTTCACAAGTTATTGTTCTTTCAATATGATAGGTATTGATTCTTGTAGCTTACGTGAATAATTCGGGTTAACGGGTTTATACCCCATATTACTATTTCCATGTGTCTTTTGATTCATTTATAAATGCAGATTAAAGCAAATGGACAGCTACCCTCATATGAGGCTGTGAAAAAACTATAAGTCAAATTCATTTGCCTTAAATAATTTAGGTGCTTCGCGCAATTTCGCTTTGCTTACCCACTCTCATTCTCCCGAAAGTATGCGGGACAAGTTCTCCCTGTCACGGATAAATCCGCGACAGGGAGAGAGGCTCTTCAACAAAATTCTAAAATAATTAAAAAATTAAGGTGCCTTATCGGTATTAGTATTATTTTTTCACAGCCTCATATGTCCGTCGTCATCAGTTTATTTGGGACTCTGGTTCTATTAATTTCCATATAACGAGCCTACGTTAAATTGTGTTTATATCCTTTTTAAAAAAGAATTATAAGCCATCAAACTATTTGTTTTTATTTTGGAGATTCTATATCCATTAATATTTAATTATTAATCATTTACGTATATCTATTTGGGCATTAACACACAACGCCGATTACCATTGCCTTATATTGCCGATTACCAAACATTTATTGTCATGATATAAAAGCGCTTTCATGCGTTTTCCTCAAAAAGTTAAAAACATTCTGATTATCAAAGCCAGTATGTAAATAATTTTAGTTATTACCCGATATATTTAATTTATTTTTGTCATTCAACCAAACCTAACCATTAATAATTATTAAACTTATTTGTAACCAAAACGACGTGAAATACGTAACTTTAATACAGATAATTTTTTAGAAAAAAGAGAGACAAATAAGCCAATAATAAACGGCAATATTAAAAATAGAAATTAAGGGAAAATCCTTAATAAGAAAGTTTAATCAAGGGAAATTATTATGATTGCACCAAACAATAGAACACCTGAAGATGGATTGAAGCTAAGCTATCAGATCCATCTTGAGATCGGATTTATCTTAGCTTTATCATTATTAATTGTTTTGTTTAAAGTCAATTTTAATCCAAAAACTAAAATTAATTACTCCAAAGCGCCACAGGAAACGGTAAAA
>DATFMK010000931.1:0-4590 GCA_035267005.1 Balneolales bacterium | reverse complement strand
TAAGTAATTGCAGATGGGCTCCACTTCCCAAGTGGGGTCCATCTAAAAGTTGACAGTAGAGTAAAGGAAGATTTTACAAAGTAAAAAATCTCAAAATCATCCAACTTTATTCACTAATGTTCCAATGGGTTCAATAGTGATCCGTATCTCATCGCCATGATGCAAGGTAAAATCGTTGGTTGGGACGATCCCCGTACCCGTCATCAATATACTGCCGTGGGGAAAGGAACATTCTTTATATAAATAAGCAACGAGATCCTCAAAATTTCGTTTTATCTGATCAATCCCCACCTCTCCTTCAAAAACGCTTTTTCCATCACGATTAATCTGCAATTGAATCTGAGTATCCGGAGACAACGGTTCTTCGGTGACAAAAACACATGGACCAATGGATGCCGAACCATCATAACATTTCGCCTGAGGCAGATAAAGTGGATTTTCACCTTCAATACTCCGTGAACTCATATCATTACCGATCGTATATCCTACAATTTTGCCATTGGATGTAATTACCAATGTCAATTCCGGTTCGGGAACATCCCATTCGGAATCCTTTCTAATAGCTACGTCTTCATTATGTCCCACTGTTCGGTATTTGGTAGCTTTAAAAAAGAGCTCGGGTCGTTCAGCCGTGTAGACGCGTGTATAAAAATCACTTCCACCGGTTTTCTTTGATTCCTGTTCCCGTCCCATTTTACTGTTGTAGTAAGTAACTCCACTCGCCCAAATTTCCTGACTCTCTATAGGTGGTTCAATTCCATCTTTTACCAAATTGTCACCATCTTTAGACGGATTTTGTGTTGATACGATGTTTCTTAATTTTGTATAAAGTTGATCGTCATTGATCAAGGAATCCCACCCTTCATTTTCCAGCAAAAAGAAGGAATCCTGATGTTCAATTACAATACCTTTTTTCGTTTTATAAATATTCATAATAAATACGTTAAGTGATTACCAAATAAAGAATAAACAGAACGGATTCGGCTGTTAGCCCCAATATAAAGGTTCCCAAACTAAATAATTTATATCCCATTTTTGTATCCATTCCGGATAGTTGCGTTACCACCCAAAAAAAGCTGTCATTAGCATGCGAGAAAACGGCTGAACCCGCCCCAATCGCAAGTACCACCAAGACTTTCTCTAATTCCGTGACAAAGCCAAGTGGTCCCATTAAAGGCACCATGATGGATGAGGCCGTAATCAGGGCGACGGTCGATGATCCCTGCGCCGTTTTAATAGCTGCAGCTAACAAAAAAGGCAACCAGATCCCAAGATCTACATTTGACAGAGTATGACCTAATATTTTGGCGATTCCTGAATTCTGAAGCACCTGTCCGAATATTCCACCGGCACCTGTAATAAGTATAATAGATGCGGATTCACGCAAGGCCTGCCCCACCCATCCGGAAGTGGAAAGCATCGAACGATCAAGCTTTTTAGGCAATAAAAAGGCTAATAACATCCCAATAAGTAAAGCGATAAAGGGTTCTCCAATAAAAGACAAAATCTCCGCCACGATAGGAATGAGGTGCGCTTTATATAATTTGGCAAGTGATCGGAGAATGATCAGTGAAATCGGTACAAAAACGGGTAATGAAGATTTGAGTGCCCCGGGTGCATCTTTTACACGCTTTTCTATTTCTGATTCACCGGTATCAGGTATCGGATCAATATAGGTTTTAGCCGCGTATTTGGTCGCATATATCAGAGCTACGACTAAAGCGATGGCACTGACAGGCAGGGCCAATAGCATAACCAATCCCAAATCCGCATGAAGAATACCAGCAGCAGCAATCGGTCCGGGAGTCGGAGGAACGAGAACATGCGTAGCAGTGAGCCCCAGTCCCAAAGCTACCGCTGATCCTGCCAGAGATATTTTAGCTTTTTTGGAAAGACTTTTATTGAGCGGAGAGAGCAGAATAAAACCACTATCCGCAAAAACGGGGATGGATACGAAATATCCGATAATCCCCATAGCAACGGGCACCCGGTCTTTTCCCGTTACTTTTAAAACTTTCTCCGCTATTTTATAGGCTCCACCAGATTTATCGAGAAACTTCCCAATGATTACGCCGAATATAATAAGCAACCCAATGCTGCCCAATGTATCACCAAACCCATGATTGACCGAAGAGATGATTTTGTGCAATGGCATGCCTGCAACCAACCCATATAATAAAGCAACCAGAAAGAGTACGATAAACGGATGCATATTGAACCGGGTAGTAAGGAGAATGATCAAAAAAATGCTCAGTAGAAGATAAATAACGACCATGATAGCAAGGATAAAATTGTTAATATTGAGAAAGTATCAATGCAGGTCTCGATTGACTTCAGAGCCGGAACCGCCTCGAAGTATATCGAAGTCTACGCCTGTATGCGCTTGTTGTACATGATCCAAAAACAGACGTACAAAACCCCGGTCCGCCTTGGGTTCCGGAGCTTTCCATGCGGATCTTCTCCGAGCCAACTCTTCATCGGATACATCGAGATTGAGCGTTCGCGCTTCCACATCCAGTTCAATCATATCCCCATCTTCTACCAGAGCCAGGTTACCACCAATCGATGATTCAGGAGAGATATGTAAAACCACAGTTCCAAAGGCAGTCCCGCTCATGCGAGCATCCGAAATGCGAACCATATCTTTCACCCCTTTTTTCAGTAACTTCTCGGGTAAATCCACATTCCCCATTTCAGGCATGCCCGGATACCCTTTGGGCCCCACCCCTTTTAATACGATTACACAGTTTTCATCAATATCCAGATCGGGATCATCTATTCGTTCATGATAATCTTCGATGGTTTCAAACACGACGGCCCGTCCGCGATGTTTCATCAATTCCGGCGTAGCGGCACTTGGTTTTATTACCGCTCCATCTTCACATAAATTACCTTTAAGTACGGCAATTCCAGCTTTTTCGATCAAAGGATTATCAATACTTGCTATGATTTCCCGGTTATAACATTTCGCATCCGCGCTGTTTTCTGTAATCGATTTGCCATTTACTGACACGGTATCCGAATGCAAATATTTATCGAGTTCACGAATCACAACGGGGAGTCCGCCAGCGTAAAAGAAATCTTCCATCAAATATTTTCCGGATGGCATCAAATTGACCAATAGGGGAATTTTACTGGCTATCTTGTCAAAATCTTCCAGATCAACAGGCACGCCAATACGACCGGCAATAGCTAATAAGTGAATGATAAGATTGGTGGAACCTCCGACTGCCGCATTCACGATCATGGCATTTTCAAAGGCTTTACGGGTCAGGATATCCGATAATTTCAAATCTTCCCTTACCATATCCACGATTCTTCGTCCCGATAACTGTGCCATTAGCTTTTTCCTCGAATCGACGGCCGGTATAGCCGATACTCCGGGGAGTGTTAAACCAAGCGCCTCGCACATCGTCGCCATCGTAGAAGCCGTTCCCATCGTATTGCAATGTCCGTTACTGCGGGACATACAAACTTCGGCTTCGTTTAAATCCTCCTCAGAGAAATTCTCATTTTGCTGTTTATCTTTGATCATCCAGCTAAATGTTCCGGATCCAATTCGTTCTCCTCTGAACCACCCATTCAGCATCGGACCACCCGGGACCACAATGGTTGGGAGGTTGACGCTGCATGCTCCCATTACTGTTGAGGGCGTCGTCTTATCACATCCCGTCAATAAAACCACACCATCCAGGGGATTGGCCCGAATGGATTCTTCAACATCCATACTGGCCAGATTCCGAAAAAGCATGGTCGTCGGACGCATGAGGGTCTCTCCGAGTGAAGTCACCGGAAATTCCAGTGGGAAACCGCCCGCTTCCAATATCCCCTTTTTGACGATATCGGCAAAGGTTCTCAGATGCGCATTACAGGGAGTAAGCTCCGACCAGGTATTACAAATACCAATTACCGGTTTCCCCTCAAAATAATCGTCCGGATATCCTTGATTTCTTAACCATGAGCGATGGATAAACCCCATTTTCCCTTTACTGCCGAACCATTCCTGACTTCGAAGTTTTTTCTTCTCTTTCATTCGCTTCGTATCTGATTTAATGATTAATTATTTCTAAATGACGATTAAGAACGACAGAGGTCATCGATAAGCACCTAAATAGATAAAGAATATTTAGACCAATTGGCCAACTTAGTGGAATTAATTACTAAAACTGGAATCGCTTTCAATTAATAGCGTTTTTTTAGCACCCATCTTAATCCTCAAATTTTACTAAATGAGTTTCGACAAAATATTAAATGCATTTACCGTCTGACGACTTTATATCGCGTCTCATTTTCAAAACTTTCACAACCTATTAAGACCAATTCAACATAGAATCACTTCTGTCATGTATCTTAATTATCTACATATATAAATAATATATTGGAAAGACTCTACCACCTTTTTTAACGATAACATGTAATTCGGCAAGTCATGTTTTATTAATTGAAAACGAGATAGAACGCGGACGACACGAACAACGCGGATTTTCGCGGTTTTTTTAACCACGGGGACACAGAGGGTTTAAGCAGGGTGGCACGGAATCAATTAAGTAACAAAACGCACACAGTGTCATCGCGAGCACGTAAGAAAGA
>DATFMK010000930.1:0-2482 GCA_035267005.1 Balneolales bacterium | reverse complement strand
GCTGAAAGCATCAAAAGGCATGGGCCGTCAATAATTATTAGTTATTTTCAGCTTGGCATTGATCCTGAGGCAGCCGTCAACTTTTACAAAGGAGAAAATAGAAATGATCAGAAAGCTATCATCTAAAGAAATATATGAATTGCGTGAAATGTTAAGAATAACCGGAATGATAGCATCCAGGAAGGAAACACTATGTATAAGAAATCGCTGATAGAAAAAGACCGGGACAAAGGTGCGGACAGGCACCATGACGAGCATATCGCGCAAATAACGAGGATCAGGCAGATCCCAACGCCTGCGTATTACCGGCATATCGAAACGGGTGAAGAATTTTACAGCATATCCGGCGCCCTCGCATGGCCGGCAGCCGACAGCGCCGGCTTTGCGGTGATCGTAGGGGTGAAAAAAGGAGATGACCCGCAAGAGCCTGCGTTCGAAGCTCTGGCCGAGGTCGAATCGCCGTCGGTCGAAGGGCTTTTAAAGGCGTGCTGCGAGATCAGGGGCAAGTGGGGGGGTGGCGAAGTGCTCGATGTCTGGCTGGCCGAATAGTGATATCATCATTTTTTTTGGGTTTTAAAAAAACCAGTTTCATGGAGTAAAGATTAAAAACGAGCAAGTTCTGTTGACACCAAGAATGTAGCATCTGCCGGACAATTAAAAGGTATGGGTTTTTATTTAACCCATTTGGTTATAGTCGAATTTCATCACGGCTTAAGAGAAAATCCCAAAGTATTAACTTCTGTCATGTTCGAAAAAATTCAGTGTATAATCTTGATCGCTGCTCCAGTGATTATTTTTTCATAATTTTTCTTCGGTGTAGGCCAATGATGCCAATTAAACCAGATCCCAGCAATAATATTGGTGCAGGAACTGGCACAGGTGTGTTATAAGCAAATTCGATATGACTAAGATCATAAAGCTTGTTATTGTTAGGGTTTATTGGAGCATGTAGTTGCATATCAGCAAAAGAATCCGGATTGTATTCAAAAACATTGGAGTTTGGACCACCCTTAACGATCACAGCGGCAATTCCAATAGTTGATGCCCAATCAAAAAAAGTACCATCCGATGAAATGGAAACTGTGTTTATACCATCTGGAAATGTGTAGAATCCTGATGGTGGTGGTTCTGGTTGGGGCTTGAATCCGAAATCATAACCCAAATCAACTGCTGATGGATTGCCTAAAACGACATAAGGAATGATGCCATTTCCAGAAGGGTCACCTCCTATAGTTGAAGCGTTCACCGGTGCCAATCCGCCAATCAAAAACAACGATAACAGAGCGATAATTCTATTATTGATAACCGCATGCATATCAAGGTAATTTTAAACTTGGATCTTATCGTTCTCCATACCTACCTTTCATTAAGCTTCGTTACAAAATTCTCAATTGCCGACGCAACAAAAACCGGGGTATCTTCGGTGACATGATGGGTGGCGTTTTTGCACATTACAATCTCGCAGTTCGGGTACCATCCTTCCCAAAATGGTTTTACATCTTCGTTAAACTCGGTGTCATATTCAGCTAAGACGACCAACATCGGTGTATCGAGCCCTTTTGTCTCTTGGGATAAGTCGGTGTTGTTGCACATTTTGAAGTAGGCAATTTTCACTTCCGTTATTGAGCTTTCCCAAGCCCTGTTTGTTCTGAAATCGGCATATTTTTTCGAAAACATGGGAATAGAAGTTCTAAAGTAATCATACATGGCTTTTCGGTCGGAAACCACCCCGACAACAAATTCAGAAAATTCTTGGTCTAATTGTAAACCGGTTGCGGGTACAGGTGTGAGTGCAACAACAAACCATACTCGATCCTTCGCATCAATAGCCGCGCGCTGAACAACCATCCCCGTCATGGAATGACCAACAATATGAAATCGATCCTATTCCAGGTGATCCGCTAAAGCGATGACATCTCCGGCAACCTCATTGGCAGTGTATTCGCCGATTATATCTGCTGATTCGCCGTATCCTCTTACGTCAGCAAATACATGGGTAAAAGCGTCCTTATCTAAGTAAGGCAACATCGGTTCGTATTCTTTGCGATTATCCCAAAAATTGTGGATAGCAATGATTTTTTCAGGACCATTTCCCAGTAAGGAATGTCTAAGGATTTCTTGTTCAGATGCAGCCATAGTTATTACCTCCTTTTTCTAACATTTAAGCTTATTTTAAACCCAGCAATCTAAGGCTCTAATGCAACTATCAGAAATATGTCATAATTTCAGATACAAAAAACGATATCATCACCTCATACATATTACGTATCTCATAAATTTGATTAATTCAATGCTTAAACCAATGTTTTAAGCACCCCATTAAATCCCATCATTTTCATTTCACACCAGCGCATATTATTAAAGCGCAACGCATAGTAAACCTCTGTGCGCGTCCCTTTGAGCTACTTCATCTTTTCAACACTAACATCTAAAGAGCCCCGTAATTACAGTTATATAGAGGAGATATCAAAATCAAAATTAA
>DATFMK010000929.1:0-2899 GCA_035267005.1 Balneolales bacterium | reverse complement strand
AAAGAACTAAATCATGATCTGAGTTCACAAAGAGAACTTCCGCGAGCGGTTCTGGATTATATTGAATCCATCCCAAATGAAGCGGAACCGATGGCCGTATTACGTACAGCGGTTTCGATGCTATCCAATTATGATTCTTTGAAGGATGATAATTCTTTAGAAGCCAACAAACAAAAAGCGATTCGACTGGCAGCCAAATTGCCAACGATTGTTGCCGCCTTTGACAGACATCGTCAGGGACTCGACATGGTAAGTCCACTTCCTGATGAAAGTACCGCCTATAATTTTCTTTACATGCTCAATGGAGAACGTCCGGGTGAGCATGCCGAGAAAGTTATGGATCTCTGTCTCATCTTACATGCAGAACACGGAATGAATACTTCCACTTTCACTTCTCGGGTCATCTGCTCAACACTATCTGATATGTATTCCGCTATTACAGGCGCTATTGGATCACTCAAAGGTCCATTACACGGTGGGGCCAATACCGCAGTCATGACTATGCTGCTCGAAATAGATGAAAACACGAATATTGAAGATTTCATCAAAGGTAAGTTAGCCCGCAAAGAAAAGATCATGGGATTTGGACATCGTGTTTACAGGACATTTGATCCGCGCGCTAAGTTGTTACGTGGTATGGCAAAAGACCTGGCGCGGGAAGTTGATAAAATGTATCTCTATGAATGGTCGGAGGCGATACTCAAAATGATGAAAGATGAAAAGAATATCGATCCGAATGTCGATTTCTTTTCAGCCACGGTGTACTATTCAATGGGGATTAAACCGGATTTGTATACCTGTATCTTTGCTATGAGCCGGGTTTCGGGATGGACTGCTCATTTTCTGGAGCAATTACAAAACAATCGATTAATTCGCCCTCGCGCTCTATACGTCGGTGAAAAAAATCTGCCCTGGACTCCGGTCGAAGATCGGTAAAACCATATGAATTGCTATCTAAAGCTCGTATTCAATATATGAGCCTTTTTTGTTGAACAATATAAAATTTAAATTCAGGTATACTTTCAGTTATTCCCTGAATCATTTTAAATTTATTTTATTCATAAATTTCAAGATCTGGTTATTTGACAAGATTCCGTGAAATATAGTAGACGTTCAAATATTCCCTTGATTTAAATTTTTTTTTGTGATTGATATTAAAAATCAACAAATACGGGTTCTTAAGAGAAATCTTACGTTAGCGAAAGATACGTATATCGGGAAAAAATACCGTTTTAACACGATAAACAGCTATTCTTCATTTAAACATCAGGTTCCCTTCCATAGTTATTATGATTTACAGGAATACATAGAAAAGATCAAAAACAAGCATTCTGATATTTTATGGCCTGGAAAAATCCAAAATTTTGCGGTTTCTTCGGGAACAACCGGAGAGGGAAAGCATTTACCGTTAAGTGATGATCGATTGAAATCTGATTACCATTTTATGCGGCATATTGTAGTTACGTATCTCAAGCAGAAACCAACTTTAGCTATATTCGGCCCCCAATTGAGTTTACCGGGGAGTTTGGAGTACAATCGCAATAAGAATATTTTTATTGGGGAAATAAGTGCTTTTCTTGCGAAAATGGTGCCATTTTATCTTCGGCACTTTCAGGTAATTTCTTTGGATGAGCTTGCTTGTACGTCTTGGGAGGATAAATTTAATCGTTGTCTTCATGCAGCTCTGAATAAAGATATCAGAGTGATTAATGCCGTGCCCTCATGGACACTCATCCTTTTCCAAAAGGCTTTAGAAATAACCGGTAAAAATAGCATTTCCGAGGTCTGGCCAAATCTTCAGCTCATTACGGGCGGGGGGGTATCTCTTGATTCCTATAAGGAATCCCTTGTAAAATTATGTGGTGCAATCACACCGGATTTTATGGAATTCTACGGTGCCTCCGAAGGGTATTTTGCTCATTCTGAAACGATGAATTCGGATGATCTCAAACTCATCATTAATAATGGCATCTTTTATGAATGGTACCCTTTTGATAAATGGAAATCGGCTCCTGATAATGATCATATCGTTCCAACGTGGGAGATCGAAGCGCATACGCCATATGTCATAACCATAACCAATAATTCCGGTTTGTGGCGATATCCGATGAATGATATTATTGAATTTACTGATGTTTCGAAGTTGAAAATCAAAATTATCGGTCGTGTTAGTGATATGCTGGATGACTATGGAGAAGCATTATATTATCAGGAAGGCAGGCAGGCTCTTTCGGAATCTACTAAGGAAATAGGTGCCAAATTTGAGCAATTTTTTATGGCCGCCACTTTAGATAATCAATATCAACAACCGCACCACCTTTGGTTTATCAAATGGGAAACCCGGCCCAACAATCCCCAAAATTTGGCAGAAATAATTGATGACAAACTTCGTGTGAAGAATCGACATTATGCAATCAGAAGAGAAAGCGAGGCGCTGGGTCTACCGGAAATGTTTTCTATCAATAATGAAATAATGGAAACCTGGCTACATAACACACCGGATGCAACCGCGCAGACCAAAATCCCACATATCATTCATGACCCCAAATCGGTTGCAAGATTACGAGAAATCATTGATAGACTATCACATAAATCCTAAAATGGGATTTTTTTTGGGGGGGGTAAAAGTGAGTTCCGGATCGATTCCTTAGTAACCTTCATGAGCCATCTTATCTCCCATTTCATCGTAAGCTTCTTTTTCTTCGGGAGCCCAGGTCCTCAATCCATCGACATAGCGATTATACATACAAAATGTAGCCGCAATAACCCGGATTATTCACCAAGCAATTTAGTCGTGATCAAGGCTGTCCAAAAAATATAAATTTGAATAATTATGATTAAAAATCGTGCGGTTTGGATAAGAATCGCATAGATGTAATAATTACATTGAGAATACGAC
>DATFMK010000928.1:0-14162 GCA_035267005.1 Balneolales bacterium | reverse complement strand
TTGATCAGCAAAAAAAGGAAGTGTCTGATTTTTTTAGGGAGATGACCGATTCTCAGCTAAATTATCGATATGCTGAAGATAAATGGTCGATACAGGACATTTTAAAGCACATTATTGATTCGGAACAGGTATTCGCTTATCGCGCTCTGTGTATCAGCCGAAAAGAAAAAATATCCCTCCCCGGTTTTGATCAGGATTCCTATGTTGCAAATTCAAATGCTGATACTTTATCGAAAAGTGATCTTCTAAATGAATTTTTGTTATTGCGTGCATTCAATATTCAAATGTTTCGTAATTTCGATGACAAAATGTGGAATTTAAAGGGAGTCGCCAATAACCTTGGCTTGCAGGTCCGTGCAATACCATTCATTATAGCCGGACATTTAGATCATCATCTACAAGTGATCAACTCAAAATATCTATAAGACCGGTGATTTTGAAGTTTTCCATTGGTAAAATTTGATCTTCACATAAATTCAAACTTTTGATCATGATTTAGGGTACTACATCTTGTCATTAATATAATATTTTCAATTATTTATAATTTATAAACCACTTCAGTTAATTTTTTCCTGATATTTTTTTTTAGCATTTAAATCACTTCCAGACACTTGTAAGTTCTTTCGATTGGTAGCCTATTGGGAAAAATTATGAATGTTCACGAGCTATTATCAATCATCATATCCACAAAATATTTCGATCCAACCTTTTATTTCACTAATTTGATGACAATTTGTAAATTTATTCGTCTCTAAACCAATTCAGACTACTTTTTCTCTTGACTTAGAATAAATTACTCCCTATAATACGTACGTATTATTTACTACTATACAGCTCCAAACTACGTACTAAATATTATTTATAAAAGGGTTCAAATAACACAGAAATTTTACAGAATATTATTATTACCCATACCCACACATCAGGCAACCGATTAACTGCCCACCTTTGGTTGGTCGGTTGCTTTCATTATAGATTTATGATTATATCATATATAGAATTTATAATTTGTGGCAATACCAAAGTACTTTCCCGATAATAACAAAGTCCCTTACATTATTATCAACTATAAAAGAGGAGTAGGCCTTATTATCACATGTAATCTGAATTCTATCCCCTGGTATAGCTTGTAAGCGCCTGCAGCTTAATAAATTATTAACTTTAATGACATAGACCCCAACGTCATTTGGTTTTTTGAAAGAGGTGTTGACAACAACATGATCTTTATCTTCTAAAAGAGGCGACATCGAATCACCCATATTTATATAGCTAAACAAATCCTCGGGATTTGATTTTAGTTTGTGGGTTATAAAGTCGACTGGAAGAATGATTTTGTTATGTATATCCTCATACTCTATTTTTTCACTAATCTTATTTCCATTTTTTTTATCTTTCTCAAATAATGGAGGAATTATATAATAATTTTGGGGAATTTGCTGATTTATATCATAGTAATCATTTTGATTTAATGTGCTCTTATCATCAATGGAATAGAAAAGCCAGTTTAAATCAATTTTTTTACATTTATTAAGTATTAAATCATAATTCAAACTATTACGAGACCGCCATGCAGATACTGTACTCGCTTTAACATCGAGAAACTCAGCTAATTTTTTATCACTTTTAAGATGATATGTTTCCTTTACCCTGTCTAAAATAACCCCACTTTTCTGCAATTTCATCATTATAGGTATATTATTATAATCACTTATTTATTTACTTGATAATTAACCCCAGATTTAGACTTAAATCATTGGTAGACATTTGCATTTTGTCATTTAAATGCATAACATCAATACGTGAATTTATTTAAGTATTATCACGTATAAATATTAAACATTTATTGCCACCCATAAAGCAATAATGTTACTTTATATATTTCATATGATAAAACACACTTAAAATCAGTCGGCTTGCCCTCTTCTTAGTGGCAAGTATGATTGTACCACACACATACTAACCGGTTATTGCCCAAAAGCTTTAACCGGTTTTTATTTGTTACATGCCTCGTAATCTATTCATTTGTAGACTTTTACACAAATCTTTATAAAAACTGAATAAATTTATTATTAGAATTTTACAGACAGGCAAACATACTGTTGTAATATCATTAATACGTTGTTTGTCCATATGCAAAATTATTTAGCTATATTTTCATTCTCACAGAATTCTAAGGTTTACTCTTTATAAAAGCTACGTTAAATTGTGGCGATTCATTTATAAGTAATAGGCCAATCAATTCGGCGGCGTAATCTTATAATAGAAGAATTTATATCGGGATTTTGTTCAATATCAAAGCCTGAGCACTTTCGGGACAGATATTGAGCCAAAGAGCGGTTTGACATAGCCTTATAATAATTATTCATTTATAATCATTCGGCATTACTGGCTTAATCTCATTTGATGAACCATTTATTTATTGCCAGGATTATACGATTAAATTTAAAATTTTAAATGGGTACCAAGATGCTTGCACCATTATTAACACCGGAAATATCTGAGCTCATTAAAAATAAAGACTGGAAAACGCTTAAAAATATTCTATCAGGTTGGCCCGCTCCGGATGTATCAGACGTTCTTCAGAGTCTGGATGATAAAGATATGCTGCTTCTATATCGCTTTTTACCAATAGAACAGGCCTCTGAAGTATTTGCTGAATTGGAACCTCAATATCAGGAACTGATATTGAATACGCTCAATGATGATCGTCTGAAGGAAATTTTTATGGAGCTTTCTGTCGACGACCGTACAGAGTTGATGGAAGAATTACCTGGCGAATTGACACAAAAAATCCTCAACCTGTTTACCAATACCGAGCGTAGTGAACTGATGGCTTACCTCGGATATCCGGAATACAGTGTTGGCCGATTGGTCACTCCCGATTATGTTGCCGTAAAATCAGACTGGAATGTCGAACGGGCCATCCGTCATATTCGAAAACGTGGTCGCGATGCGGAGACAATAAATGTTGTTTATATTGTCGACACCCGCTGGAAATTGCTCGATGATATTCCGATCAGACGTTTCATACTTGCTGATCCGTCTGAAGACGTTGAAAATTTAATGGATGGTCATTATATCTCGATTTCTGCCACCGAAGATCAGGAACAATCGTATAATCTGATGAAAAGATACGATTTAAATATCTTACCAGTTGTCGATTCTACCAATACTCTAATTGGGATTGTTACAATTGATGACATCATTGATGTTATGGAAGAAGAAGTCACGGAAGACTTCCAAAAATCATCAGCTATAAGTCCCTTTGAAACAAGTTATATTGCAACCTCCCCTTTTACACTTTATAAGAAAAGGGTGGGATGGCTGTTGATATTACTTCTCGCCGATTTTTTGTCATCAAGCGTTATTGCACATTTTCAGGGAGCACTACAAGCGGTCATTGCTCTAACCTTTTTCATTCCGGTCCTGATTGACAGCGGTGGAAATACTTCGTCTCAGTCTTCTACCCTCATCATTCGGGCTATTGCTATTGGTGAACTTTCGTTGCGGAAATGGTTTAGTGTGTTAAAGAGAGAGATCGTTACCGGACTCCTTCTCGGTTTCACTCTTGGCACCGTGCTTTATGCAAGAAGCTTCTTCTGGAAAGGTGGTCCACAGGTGGGTTTAGTCGTTGGTATTGCCATGCTTTGTATTATTTTATGGGCAAATATTCTTGGTAGTCTGTTACCAATCGTGTTAACTAAATTAAAACTGGACCCGGCGGTAATCAGCAGTCCACTGCTAACAACAGTAGTCGATTCCACAGGTCTGATCATCTATTTTACCGTTGCGGATGCTTTATTGCATATTCATTAGCAATTAAAGCTTTTCAAAACGTTATATCTATAACCAGGGATTCTGTTCAATATCAAAGCCTGAGCGACTTCGGAACCGCAGTCCCGAAAAAGCATCGGGATAAATATTGGGTAAAATAATGGTTTTGCATAACCTTTTGGTAATAGGTTATTTACAAGATTCTTTCTTAACGTATAATTTGTTTCTTGTAAGCTGTCTCAAAAAGTTATCGTTTACAGAATACATATTCTACACTATAACCAGGCGATTTGATTTCGATCGAACCGTTATTGATACGGGAGGATAACGCTCTGATATGTTTCATTTCCTTAATTGGTCCACCGGTTGCATAATCAGGTGCGACTCCATTTATAAATACTTTTTGGGAAAATGGCGCATTATCTTTACCTCCGGTTAGTCGGTACATATAATATCGTTTCCCTGTATTTTCACGATTGAGTTTAATACGTATCCCTTTCGATCCGGGTGATTTATTTATGATAACCATGCCGGTTCCTCCATTGTGAAATCGTGAGGCATAAGCTACAATATTTGTATCCGATGCGGCTGAACGAACCATATGATCACCGAAATATTTCTGAAAATAGTACATGTAAAAATAGACAGGACGAGGATTCCATTTGGGAACGCCGGGTTCGTCTCCCTTATTGAACATTCCCATATCGTTTCCGTGGTTATATCCATTTGCCAGATCCCAGCGGCAGGCTAAGCCATATTTGTTTTTTATCAACGAGCCCAATACCAACGCAGCATGTATTCCACTGATGTAAGAACAATCCTGCTTGGAACCCGTTGCAAATATATTCCATTCCGTCAAAGCGACTGGTTTCTGTTGAATACCTAAATTCCGGCTCATTTTCTTCATATAATTCATCATTTTAGTGGACTCTTTTTGAGCGGAGTTTAAAATGATGGAAGGCGGGGAATCTTGGTTATAAGGTGTGTAATAGCTATGTATGATGAAGAAATCAGCCTCATTTCCTGCCGTTTTGAAAAATTTACGATTCCAGTCACTCATGACCGGACGTTTTTTGGGAAGTTCTTCCAGCACCGCTCCTATTTTAATAGTTGTCCCTATTTGACGAGCTGCTACACGCATCGAATCAGCAAAAACTTTGAAGTGTTTTCCATATAACGCACCATTTGTGATTCTGGGTTGTCCATCCCGATTTTTGGTTGTATCGATAACGTAACCAGCCTCCCACGGACCGTAATCTTCATTGCCAATTTCCCAAAATTTGGTTCTTCCATTATCATAACGGACCCACTCCTCTGCCAAGTGAGCCGCTGTTTGCACCGGATGCGGGCCGGTTCCAAAACGGGCATATCCATTATTCACACAAATTATTCCAGTACTACCGGTCATTTTCAACATCTGATAAAAGTGATCGACCGACATTGTATGTGGATTATTATTCATTCCATACCAAAAACGGGATTTTTTAATCTTTCGCTTATCACCATATAAAATGGTATCGGGGACATCAGACGGCTTCTCACCCGGTTTGGCATTCCAAAAGTACAAATTACTGAGATTACCACCGGGAAATCGTATCACTTTAGGCGATAATTGCTTGATATAGCGAATCAATTCCGGCTGATTCACCATCTGTGACATGTATACATTAGAATTATTCCCATAAATATATTTTGATACAGTTGCAATGGTATCTCCAAAATCAACATGGATCGTTACATCAGTGGGTCGATCTATTCTGGAAATTTTTCTGTAAGATGGAACAACTAGCGTTTTGGAATGGGTATTGGACAAAAAGAAACCCTGGGTATTTTGACAGTATGCAGGAATTGTGACAAAAAACACGACTATGAATAAGAAAATAAATTTCAAATGCTTCATCAGTAAAATGAATAATGAGTAATTAACGTGAATTCGAGATAAGATACTTTGATCAAAGGGTTTAAATACATAAAAATTTATTTCTCATGAATCGTTATGTTACTTTTCAGCGATGATCCCGAAAGTTTTCGGGACACAACAAAATTTCTTGGTGAATAATCCGGGTTAACACTCATTTTTCTAAGGCCGGAACAATCCAAGGATTCACTTATAATTTTAGATTGCTCTGAAAAAAATTATATCGAATTCATGTTATTTAACTATCAAATGTTAATCAATATTTATAGAAGGCTTACTCTACTAAGAATAACTACCCAATATTGATTACTTTAATAAGGTGAAGCTAATGCGCTCAGCCTCACCCTTTTAAAATTATAGCTGAATCCCCCCTAAACCCCTGCAATCCTTCTTTTGTATTCGTTTAATGCCACGTCCAATCGTTTATGAGCGGTTGTATCTCCCGGGACATTATGTGACGGATGTATATAAAGCTTCACACCCCGATCTGCCAGTATTTCCGCGACGGTCGTGATGATCATCCAAACCACAGATGTAAAGGCCATCGTCGATACCGGACCGATTTTATCCTGATGATTCTTTAAGTCGACCGAAGCGTCTACAGCTGGAGCGCATGTATCCACGACGACATCAGCGATCTCAAACAAACTTTTACCCGAAGAATGCCGGCTCTCTTTATCTTTGAAACCTTCTCTGGATCCACAAACCACTACTTTTAGCCCTAACTCTTTGGCAGTCAATGCCACGTCAATATTAACGCTGTTTATTCCGGAATGGGAAAAAATCCACATGGTATCTTTTTCATCAAAATTATAGCTTTTCATAATTTCCTTCCCGAACCCCTCGGCACGCTCAAGAAATAGGAATTGATGGATTCCCATCTCCCCATGAATATGCGTGAAAAACGACAATGGAAGTTCTATGATCGGATGAAACCCTACAAATCCTCCGATACGCGGATACATTTCTTCAACCGGAATGGTGGCGTGCCCACATCCGAAAGTATGCACCCAATGCTCTTTTTCGATGGTATCCGCCATAATGGTCGCCGCTTCTTTAATATTATCCATTTGTGTGGCCTCTATTTTATCCATCACCCCGCGTACATTATTTAACCAATTATTTGCTAACATAATCCTTACTTATTTATGTGTTAATACTTTTCTTTACTTGTTGATTAGTTCGATGCGAAATCATCCATAGAATCAAACTCATGACGATCAGGCTGACCGGAATAATGATAAATGAAATGCGTAATCCGTACGCATCACCCAAAACGCCTGCCAGCCATGGATAGATCATCCCTCCAATCAGTGCCATAACCAAAACTATACTGAATGCCGTGCCGGATAATTGCGAAAACAGATCACCGACAAAACCAAGTATCATGGGATAAACCGCGGCAAATCCGGCACCTATGATAAATATTCCGATTGCCGCCGGTACGACACTTCTGCTAAACAGCAACAGGATCGATCCGGCAAATGCCAGTGATATGAAAGTATATAAGATTCTGTACGGCCGATTATTCTTCAGAATAGTTCCCAACAATATCCTGGCACTCATCATCCCAATCCAAAACAGCGATTGAAAATATACGGCGGTATTCGCGCTCATAGACAATTCTTCATTGAAAAAAGTCGTCGTCCATCCACCTGCCGTCGTTTCCATTCCACTTTCCAAAAAGAGAATCACTCCAAAAAGAATCAGAGTTGCTTCTTTTAATAAACCAGTCCCTTCTTTTATGGGGAATCCCTGTTTTTGTTTAGCCTCGGGAAAGTTGATGAACAGGAAAAAAAGTAATGGAACCAAAACGAAAACACCCACACCGGCAATGATCGATCTGTAGGTAAAATGATCCAGTAATAATCCAAGTATCAAGGGAATACTGAAAGCTCCGATACCGAAAAACACGCCAAGCAGCGCCAATCCGGCACTTCGCCCTTCTTCGCTGATATCTGAGACCAGCGCGTTAGTTCCTCCATTAATAATTCCCCCTCCGAATCCGAATACAAATATGGCAAGTTTTAATAAGCTTAATGATTTAGAAAAAGCAACTCCTTCCAGTCCGATCAATACCAAAACAGAACAGAATATCAACAGTCCTTTATATCCATACCGGTCGACCAGCGGACCAAATATTAGTGATCCCACTAAGATTCCCAGGCTCATCAAAGTAACCAGCGCTCCGGCGTTTGCTTTATCGATACCAAAATCCGCCATGATCTTTGGAAGTATCGGTCCCAATGTCGTCATTGTGATTCCAAAAAGCAGCATCCCGAGACAAGATGCCCAAAAAACAAGTCTTCGATTATACATAGGTAATCACTCTTTATTTAACCCGAATTATTCACGTATTGATTAAGAAATATTACATATCATATTGTAAATAAAAGAACATATAAAAAATAACTCATTCCTCATTTTTGAGAATGCTAATAAAAGGCTGCGAAATTTTGTCGTGCTCTGCGTTGAAGATTAAAATGCTTAATCAACGTACTCTTGTACAATTCATGCACATTTTTATCTTCGCCTTGATCACAACAAAATTTCTTGGTGAATAAACCGGGTTAACCTGAATTCGATATAATATTAGTCTTATAAAAGCATGCTATGTTAACCCGAATTATTCACGGTAATAATAAAAATAGCATGATGTATAATATTGGATATTAATAGTTTATGTAAATTTAAATGATCTTCAATTTTAAGGTCGCTAAAAAAGCTGCGAAAGTTGCCAATCTCGTTAGTTGATCAATTTTTACCAACAACAAACAACAAGTCACAAACCACAAACCACAAACCACTATCATTATCAGTTCCAACACACTATCAAATGGGAAAATTAGCCTCCTATTTATTTTTTTCTCACCTCGAACTTACATTATTTAAAGCTGATAAAGCTAATTTACCGGTTCCATATAAACCGGCATTCCCTTTCAAGGAAGTCACGTCGATGGATACTTTTTTGAAGCTGACCGGTTGGGCCCATTTTCCTGCCTCCTGGCGAATATAATGAATTAATTTTGAAGCCGGGCCGAATACTCCGCCGCCAAAGATTATTTTTTGGGGATCGAACAGACTAACCAGATTTGCAGCGGCCATTCCCCATAATTCTACAGCATTGTTGATTACACGATTGGCCATGCGATCTCCCTGTTCATAGGCTGCGAATACTTCTTTCGAAGATAAATTATCAGGATCTATTTCCCTTAACATGCCATTATATTTCTGATCCATTTTAAGATATTCGTGTACGATTCTTACGATTCCCGAACCTGAAGCCTGATATTCGAAACAACCGTAATCGTTATATCCTTTCTTGTAGGGACGGTCGAGTGCGAGCCAACCAATGGCGCCGGATATATCATGACCTCCTCTCAAAATTTCATTATTAACCATGATTCCGGCACCTATTCCGGTTCCTACTGCAACAAAAATAACATCGCTGAGTCCCCGAGCCGATCCTTGCCAAACTTCCCCCAGGATATAACAAGCTCTGTCACTGTCTATCAGCACCGGAATATGATCTTTCGTCTTTTCTTTTAGTTCTTGCAATAACGGATACGACTCCCAACCCGGAATATTCGGAGCCCAAACCATTCCGCTATCCCTATAATAGATACCGGGAACCGACACACCTATGGATTCAATATTGTTTTCGAATTCATTGAGTAATACAGAAAGCCGCTCTCCCATTAACAAGCCGACTTCTTTACCGGTGCGACCATTCAACATATGAATATCATGACGAATAATCTCTCCATCTGAAGAGAAAAGCGCTTCTGAGAGTTTGGTTCCCCCAAGATCAAAACCTATGATCATGAATAATTCCTCCACGTAATATTTGTGATCATCAACGTACTTAAAATGAACCGTTGAGTTGATATGATGTATACTAACCCGAATTATTCACGTTAATGATAAAAATGACACGTATAACACTGCATATTAACAATTTATGTAACTTAAAGCGATCCCCAATTTTGAGGACGTAAAAAAAAGCTGCGAAATTTACTCGTGACCTGCATTGAATAAGTATTTTTACCTTCGCCCTGGTCACGACACAATTTCTTGGTGAATAATCCGGGCTAAGGCAATTGAATTTGATTTATAGTTTTTTCACAGACTCCACGGTTTATTGTCCGAAATCTTAACTGATTCACGTATTCCCAACTCAAGATAATATTATACATGCGAGAACAGGATCATCATTAAAAGTCTCACATATTCATCAAAATAATGGAGTTTAAATGACCAATAATTCATTATATAAATAGCTAGTATTTTATAATTTAGCTTATTTCAATGCGAGAAGACTATGCAAACCATTCTTTTACTCAATATCTGCATTTTCGTGACACCGAAATCCTCACATATGGCTAATATGCTGCGGTTCCGAAGTCGCTCAAGCTTTGATCTTGAACAAAAACCCTGATTTTACAAGGTCTTCTGCTATACAAAATGTTTTTTTATTTAGACTTTATATGGCTACACAACTCAACTATTTTTTAAACTATTCGTCCTATCTGGAGGGAGTACCATGAGAAAATTTACGATCATTTCTATCTTGCTGATGACTTTTTTATCCATAACTTTTAATCTTAAAGCCCAAATCACCATAACCCAATCGGATGTGCAGAATTTGATAGGTCAGACTTTTCAAGTTAAAACATTCGCATCCGATTCGGCAAAGGACTTTACGTCATTAGCTGCGCAAACCGGAGCCAACCAAACCTTTGACTTCACAGGTATCGCGTCATTTGATCAGGCTTATAATGGAAGCATTCAGTACATAAGTTTACCCGCTGATATCCCCGGCTCTACGTTACCAAATTTTCAAAATGCCAATTTTGCCATTAAAATTAACTTAACGAGTACAGGACAGGTCACCGATTCCACAGCATGGGTATATCAAAAGGTTACTAAAGATAGTCTGAATCTCGCCGGCATTGTTTTCGTTACGCAAAGTGATTTCAATAATGATGGAATATCGCCTGATACCGTTACTTTCAGCTATAATCCATGTTTAACCGAAGCAGAACTTCCACTGACCTATCAATCGGCATGGAAAGATACCGCTAAATATTCTACTATAATTTCAGATACTGTATTTTCACAAACAGTTCAGACTGATGTTGTGGTCGACGGATATGGTATGTTGAAAACACCAAGTGGCAGTACAGAATGTCTGCGTTTAAAACGAACAACTGTTATAATTACTAATATCGGCGGTAATTCCTCATCAGCTACAACCGGATCAATAGATTTTATCACAAAATCAGGATCTGCAGTAGCAGCATCAATCGCATTAGATGGAAATGGAAATCCCCTATCTGCTCAATACACCGAACTTTCGTCCAGTACTCCTATTGAGGCGCCACCCAAAGTCGTGGATAATTATCGCCTTAATCAAAACTATCCCAATCCATTTAACCCAACTACAGTTATAAGCTATACGCTTAATCAAGCGGGACCGGTTACCTTGCAGGTTTATAACGCACTCGGACAAAAAATAGCAACCCTTGTAAATGGTACACAATCCGCTGGTTCACATCGAATAACTTTCATTGCCAAAGGACTAAACAGCGGTGTTTACTTTTATAAATTAAAAAGTGGCAGTTTCACACAAATCAAGAAAATGATGCTTATCAAATAATCTTTTTTATCAATTTTTAATTAAACGGACCAGTTCTCACTTGTCCGTTTTTTATTTTGTTTATCCTGAGATGTATAACTTCTTTCGAGCTCTTCTTATAATAAGCTTAAATACCTGTTATTCAATATTTTTCCCCGATTCTATGGTATCGGATAAATGGATAATGCCCTCGTTCGAATCGTATTCATATAATTCGGCAAATCTCCCCCAATCGATCGCGGTTGCAAATTGACGTTCGGCCTGCCTTTTGGGATAATGTTCATCGAGGATATCTAAAAAGAAATCGGCCCAGGTCTTACCATTTCTCTTCTCTTTCAGCGTTTGATATATTGAGTTGACAATCGGAGCATGCTGAAGGACCTGCTCTCTGAAAATGATTTTGCTTGATAAAATATCAGCTTCCGCAAACCGGCTTCCAATGGAAGTTACGCTAACATCTCCCTGAGCCACTTTGGCAAAACCAAGTAAGGACGCGGCGTCGAGAATCGGCAATAAATCGTCCACTTCCAACAATAATCTTTGCGCAAGCTGCGGAATATCGGCTCGTCCGCCCTGTTCAATCAACAATTCCAGCAGACCACTAATACTTCCTACCCGGGCAAGTGGCAAGGGCTGACTATAGGAAGAAACGAATTTCTTCTCTCCAAACTGTTCCGGAACAAACTCTTTTTCTTTTTGGGACATATCGATCTCGGGATTCGTCATAATCGTGTAGATATAATCCACCATCGCTTTGAAACGCGGACTGTTCCGGTTATGTGGTCTTTTTAAATCGATATTTACGACTCCGCGAACATGCCCCGGATTGGCACCAAGTATAATGACACGATCCGCCAGCATGACCGCTTCTTCAATATTATGTGTAACAATCAAAATACTTTGCGCCGGAAAAGAATCCACTTCCCACAAATCATCTATCTCACCACGCAAATTCTCGGCAGTTAGCACATCAAGAGCACTGAATGGTTCATCCAGGAACATAACTTTGGGATTGATCACAAATGCCCTTGCAAAACCGACCCTCTGTTTCATTCCCCCGGATAGTTCTTTTGGATACGCACTTTCGAAGCTGTCCAGACCAACCATATCGATTGCTTTAATGGCTCGTTCTCTGCGCTCATCATTGCCAACACCTCTGGCTAATAGTCCCAATTCCACATTTTCCAGAACGGTGAGCCACGGCAGTAACGCAAAATTCTGAAAGACCATGGCGACATCCGGATTGGGACCGTTCAATGTTTTCCCACTATTAATAACCACTCCCTCAGTAACCGGTATTAACCCGGCGAGAATACGCAATAATGTGCTTTTTCCACTCCCGCTTCTGCCGAGTAAAGCGACAACTTCATCAGAATAGACCGACACATTAACTCCATCGAGCACTTTGAAAACACCAGTACCGGAGGGCATTTTAAATGATTTTTTGATACCTCGCGCAATAATCAGCTCATCTTTATGGGGATTAGTCAATTGCATAGTTTTTTAATTAATCGAGACGAAATTTTGTTTCAGAAAGTTTATACAGACGTCGCCAAAAAATTTGATTCAATCCAACTACAAATATACTCATCATTCCAACCCCAAGTGCAATTTTAGGCCATGCTCCCGTCAAGGTTGCCTGTGCAATATAGGCACCCAAACCAGTCGCAACGAGACGAGAATGTCCCCAATTAACAACTTCTGCAATAATACTGGCATTCCATGCCCCGCCTGCTGCCGTAATTCCTCCGGTGACCCACGACGAAAAAATACCCGGAATGATCAGACTTTTCCATAATTTCCATCCTCTGATTCCCAGGTTTGATGCCATTTCGCGCAGTTCGGTTGGAATACTCATCGCTCCGGCAATCGTATTAAATAGGATATACCACTGCGCCCCAAGTGCCATTAATAAAATACCACCCCAATTTATGCTGATCCCTTCCTTAATGAAAAATAATGTAGCAAATGGGAATAAGAAGTTTGCGGGAAAAGAAGCCAGAAACTGAACGACCGGTTGTAAAATACGTGCCAGTTTAGGATGAAATCCAATAGCAACCCCAATCGGAGTCCATATTATCGTGGCAAAAATGAGTAAAACGATGACCCTTCCGAAGGTTACAAATCCCAGATAAATCGTTTTACCGACTTCAGCAAGTCCAACGCTCTCTAAAATAAAACGAATAAGGATCACGAGAGCTACACCAATTACCACAAACATAATGCTATTGAATAACCAGTCTTTTTTCTGCTTGGGACGATCATTTTCCTTATAAACAGGGTCAAACCTGGGAAATAACCTGTTAATAAACCGATCAATGACCGTGGCAATTTTACCTGCGAGACGGGATATTTTGGAAGCTTGCAACAAATTAAAAACCCACGAATTGGGAACATCGGCCGAGGCGCTTTGCTCAAGGCGGAATTTATCACTCCAGGCAATCAGAGGTCTCCAGAATAATTGGTCGACTATAACAATAACGATGGCCATGGTCAATAATGCATAAGCGAGTGCATGCATATTCTGATTTTTGACAGCTATCGCCAAATACGATCCGATTCCCGGTAAGACGTATGTGTGATTGAGCACACTTATTGCTTCACTGGCCGTAACGAAAAACCATCCTCCGCCAAAACTCATCATCGCATTCCATACCAATCCGATGATCGAATAAGGCAATTCCAGCCGGGTAAAACGCTGCCAGCGAGTCAGGCGGTAAAGTGTAGACGCTTCAACCAGTTCATTGGGCAGCGTTTTTAAGGAATGATAAAAGAAGAACGTCATATTCCACACCTGGCTGGTAAAAATGGCAAATATGGAAGCTGCTTCCA
>DATFMK010000927.1:0-2236 GCA_035267005.1 Balneolales bacterium | reverse complement strand
ATAACACCATGCAAAACTTCACCAAATAAAAAACCAATGTTAGTTGCATTAAAAAGAAGCAGGGACTTTTTACTTTTTAGTAAAAATTTGTAACTTATTGTATGCCTATGATTAACTTAATCAACCTAACCACGAGTGTGGTTAAAAGCCTGAAAGGCTTTAAGATGCATAACCATGGGTGCAACCCATGGTAAAAAAGCAATACAAAACCAACCCTGTAACGGATTTTCCTGTAAAATATTTTAATCAAAAGACATTTAATAGCTCTGCAGGCAGGGATTTCAGGTCTTTTTTGTATCAAAAATCGTAGGCACGTATAAATATAGATTAAAAAATAATTAAAAATTTGTATATGAAATTTATAATTTATATATTTGAAGCAAATAAGTAGTAACGCATTTGTTTTTCTATGTTTATTCGTACAACCATTCGAAAATATAAAGATCGACAATACAAGTCTATCTCATTGGCTAATAATTATAGAGAAAACGGTAAAATTAAAACACGTATTATTTCAAATATTACTAATTGGCCTGATGAGCTTATTGAGGAGTTTAGGGGTCTGTTAAAAGGAAAAAAGGTAACTAATCTGGATGATTTCAAGCAAACACAAGGTAAATCGTGCGGAGCTCTTCTTGTGATAAATGCTATTTGTAATGAATTGGGAATCACAAAAACTTTAGGTAACTCAAAGCAAGCAAAATTAGCATTATTTCAAATAATGGGACGAATTATCAATCAGGGTTCGCGTTTGAAACTAGCATCTGAATGGGTTTTTGACCAAGCGGTTGAAGAAGTATTGGGTCTTGATAATTTTAATGAAGACACCTTATATAAGAACCTTGATTGGCTAAGTGAAAACCAAGAAAAAATTGAAGATAAAATATTTAAGTATCGTTATCCGGAATGCAAAGAGTTAACAATATATTTATACGATGTAACCTCGTCTTACTTTGAAGGGAGCAAAAACGAGCTTGCTGATTATGGATATAATAGGGATGGGAAGCATGGAAAGAAGCAAATTGTTATCGGCTTGCTTTGCGATGAGATGGGCTACCCTATCAGTGTGGAAGTCTTTAAAGGAAATACAGCAGACAATAAAACGGTGGTCAATCAACTTCACAAATTAAAAGAGCGCTTTTCTATAGAAAATGTCATTTTTGTTGGAGACAAAGGAATGATAAAAAGTAAACAGATTGACCAGATTAATGAATTGAATTGGTACTATATAACAAGCATAACAAAAGGGCAAATCAACACCTTATTAAAAGAAGAAATTATCCAGCTTGGATTATTTGATAATACTATATCTGAGGTAGAACAATCCGGGATACGCTATATTTTACGAAAGAACCCAATAAGAGCCGATGAAATTAAAAACAATCGTGATAGCAGGATAGCCTTTATCAAAAAAGCAATAAGGAAAAAAAATGAATATCTTGCAGCACATCCAAGGGCTAAAGTAGATAAAGCTTTTGAACAATTATTAAAACTTGTCAAAAAACGTGGAATGGACGGAATATTTGAATTTAAAATCAAAGAGGATGAAAGAACAGTTGACTATCTGATAAACGAAGAGAAGGTTGAAGAAAACAGCATGCTGGATGGTTGTTATGTGATTAAAAGCAATGCACCAAAATCTTTGGCTACTGCACAAACTATTCATGACAGATACAAAGAGTTGTCAAATGTCGAACTAGCCTTTCGAACACTAAAAACCTCAATGGAAGAAATCAGGCCTATATTTTTAAGAAAGGAATCACGAACAAGAGGACACGTATTTGTTTGTATGCTTGCATATATGGTGGTTAAAAATATTTGGGAAAAATGTAAAAATACAGGCTTTACTAAAGATCATATAATAAAAACATTAGATAAAATTCAATATAGAATTTACAACAAGGAAAAGATAAATTTAAAACTATTACCTGATGAATATTTAAATCACCAGAACAAAATATTACAAGCATTAGAAATAAAATTGCCAAAGCAACTGTAGGTACGAATAAATCAATAATAAAACATATCTATATTATTGTTAATCTGATCGTAACGGGGGTATTTATATTAATTTCAAAAAGGAAAATTCGTTATATCCTAGAAACCGCAAATTTCTAATGGATTTTTTCCGTATTTAATTAATTACAATGACTTTATATTGTTTTATACTATGTTAATCATTCACCTAAATGGGTGAAAGGAACACATTCGCAATCGCAATCGCTGTCGCAATCGA
>DATFMK010000926.1:0-2163 GCA_035267005.1 Balneolales bacterium | reverse complement strand
ACCATTTACGGGCGCTACTCACTGGACGGCATAGCCGACCTGTTTTCCACCATCAGCGAGGTAAAGGAATCGGACACCTATAATTACCGGATCGTGAGGAACAATTTCGATTCCCGCAACAGGGTATCAAATAATTTTATTGATGAGCAGATCGCCCCTCTGAAATCCAGTCTCCTGAATACCATTATCCGTAAGAATGAGGCAATAAATCAGGCACAAATGAACAATGAACCGGTGTTTACCTTTGATCCGAGATCGAATGGGACAAAGGACTTTTATTCTTTAACAGAGGAGATTGTCGGCCATGGCTAGGAAAAAGATCACCGGGAAAAGCAAGCTCGTCAATACCAGCTCACCTGAAGATTCCACTGAAAAGCTGAAATTGGTTAAGCGCAAAACTCAGTTCATGCCAACAAGCTTCCGCCTGACCCCGGAAGATTCGGACCGCCTTAAGAGCATAACTGCTGCTGTTAATGAATTATCCCCTTACAAAAAAATATCCGAAACAATGGTGGTTAAAGCACTGTTGTACAACGGCCAAAAAATAAAGCCAGAAAGCTTGCTTAAGGCAGTTAAGGAGGTGATCCTGTAGGGGAGAAAAATGCTATACAATGAGCTAGAAAATGCACTACAAAAGTAGCTGATATTACCCACCTTATTAAATGTCGGTATTGAAATTAAAAAATGGGGATCAGCCATGGTTGGTTGCCCCCCCCTTTTTTTTCTTTGATGTGAGTCAATATGTCCACTTAACACCTTGACACATTAAGAATGATTCACGAGGTCAATTGATAGCAGATCTTTACAGTTGGTAGTACCCAGCATATGTAATGACCCCCCCTATAAAACAGGGGGCTTTGGGTAGGTCTTTTCAGCTTGACACTGTCAGATATATCAGCAGAAACCTGAAGTCTTGACGTAAAAAAGGCTGGGCCATTTTTAACCCAGCCTTAAGTTTATTCTGCAAGAAAATAATTTAGTCTGATTCTTCTTCATTCTCCTTGCAGCACCAGCACCCCCTACCAAGCCGGTGTAAAGCAGAAGCATTGTGGCAGGTTCAGGATTGGATTTATTGTTCGTTTCTCAATGAGAAGCCCCACCATTATCACCTGTAACTGTTGTTAATGGAAAGCTTGAAACGATATTTAAATGGGTTGCAAGGTCAAGTCCTGGCGTTACCAATATTTCTTCATTGCCATGTTTGAAAACAAATGTATCTTTTGCTGTTAATTCAAGAAAATACCCCTCGTAAGACATTTCTTCCATAAGACCCATAGCTTCATGGGGATGGCCCAACCAATGAAAATGGCTATAGCCTCCTGGTTGCGGGATATCCGAACGATAATTAACCAGCCATATCGGGTGGTCACCGCTCTCGTGATATACAAAGGTTGCTTGACCAGGAACACCACGCCATTGCCATCCTACAGAACATTCAGCAAGTTCATTATTGCAATTTGTATGCTCTGCTATTGGAAAACCACCTTGAGTATATTCACCTGTAAATTTGATATACAAATATCCTAATAATTCGCCATTAGGCATAACCTTAGTTTGCTGGTGCGTATCAATGTGGTTGCCGAATACGAAATTGAAAGGAGCTTGATGAGACTGCCAGGGAAAACCTCCACCAAAAGCTTTACTTGACAGCAATAAAAGCATAAACATGAGCCAAAAAGTTAAACGATTTTTCTTCATGATATTCTCCCCAATGTTTTATTAATTATAGAAATTTGCCTCGCATTATCTTTTTTATAACATTTGGGTAATATCAATTTTCATGCCATTCGTATGAAAAATCGACAACTATCAGATTTGAATAAACATTTTATGCTAATTCACTGGATTAGGTTTTATGTAGTTGCTCGGAATGAAGAATATTATCCATTTTATTGAATAGTAGTTCAATAATATTCTTTACTGTTACTTGCCACAATCTTAACTTTTGTTAAGTGAAATTAGATTCAATATGTGCAGTGGATATCTTGACCTTTCAGGAATGATTCACGACTGTTAATATTAAGAAGTTATAGTAAGTTAGAGGCTTAAGAAAACTGTACGAATGTTTCAGTTTTGAGGAAGGTAGAAAATTGAACACTTTTTACAAAAGTAATTAACATTTGAACTACGTATATAACTTTTATTTTTCCGTCTGGATGCTAA
>DATFMK010000925.1:0-6471 GCA_035267005.1 Balneolales bacterium | reverse complement strand
GAGATAATAAGTATGTCCAAAGAGAACAAGGTTTTCGAGATGCTCTGACAAAATATAACGTGCCTTTACAAGAAGAATATGTTGCATCCGGTATTACAAGAAAACATGCCGGTTTTAGTGAAGAAGCCGGTTATGAGGCTCTGCATATTTTGCATAATCGTAATACCATGCCTGAGGCCATTTTCTGCTCAAATGACATGCAGGCTCTCGGTGCAATGCACGCATTATCCGAATTGAATTTAAGTATACCTGATGATATTGCGCTTATTGGTTTCGATAACGTTAAAATCGCTAAGTATCTGAATTTATCAACCATTGATCTCAAAATGATTGATATTGGTAAAGTGGCTATCAGGCGTCTCGCTAATAGAATTTATGAAAAACCGGAAGACCTTCAGCAAGTCACTGTTGAACCTGTATTAGTTTCACGTAAATCCACAGAAAAATCTTGAAGATAACTGATATTGACAAGAAGCAGGCCTTAAACAACTGCATAACCCGTACTGACATAGATTTTCTACCGGAACCTTACCGAGGTAAAGTTCGTGACGTTTATCCCCTGAAAAATGATCGTCTCGCCATCGTAGCTTCCGACAGAATTTCGGCCTTCGATCATATTCTTAAGCAACCCATCCCCTTCAAGGGACAAATTTTGAATACGACTGCGGCCTTTTTCTTTGATAAGGTTGATGATATTGTTGAAACACATGTTATTGACGTTCCTCATCCAAATATCACCATTGCTAAAAAGTGTACATCCATTCCGGTTGAAGTGGTTATTCGTGGATATCTTGTCGGACATTCATGGAGAGTTTATAATTCGGGAGAACGTTCTCTTTGCGGAGTTCCGTTGCCGGATGAATTAAAAGAGAATCAGCGATTTGAGAACCCAATTCTTACCCCTGCAACAAAAGCACAGGAAGGGCACGATGAAGATATTTCAGAACAAGAGATTATTGAACGGGGAATTGTTGAGGAATCCCTTTGGAATAAAATAAGAGATATTGCTTTTAAATTATTTGATCGCGGACAACAAATTGCGAATCAAAATGGACTCATTTTAGTAGATACCAAATATGAATTTGGATTGCATAATGGAGAACTCGTTTTAATTGATGAAGTACACACACCCGATTCTTCCCGTTATTTTTATATGGATGGTTATGAGGAACGACTGGAAAAAGGTGAGCGTCAAAAACAACTATCCAAAGAATTTATCCGCGAATGGTTAATGTCGAAGGGTTTTCAGGGCAAAGAAGGTCAGACATTACCCGATATGAGCGATGAGTTCCGCTGGAGTGTTTTTGAACGATATGCCGAACTTTTTGAAACCGTAACCGGACATTCCTTTGAGCCAACTCCTACCGATCATTTTAATGAGAAGCTTTCCAGAATTCTAAAGAAATATGTTTAAAACTAATAAGCCCTTAAAATTTAATTATTAAGGGCTTATTTTTATTACGGCTTATTTTTAAATACATTTATCAAAAAAAGAATGTGATCACGCAACTCTTTGTTAATCAGTTTGGCTCCTTCTTTAATGTCATCTCGACTTACATTCTCTGCAAATTTTTTATCTTTCAATTTCTTGGTAACCGACTTAACTTTCATGTCCTGAAAGCCATTAGGTCTCATTAGTGACACGGCATTCATAAAACCGGATATTTCATCACAGGCGAATAAATATCTATCGAGATCGGTTTCCGGTTTTTTGCCCGTTCTCTCGGGTGCATGAGCTTTAATCGCTTCGATAACAGCCTCAGAATATCCCTTTTCAGGTAAAATATCATTCACTGCTTTATTGGGATGTTCATCCGGGTATTTTTCCCAATCAAGATCATGCAATAATCCGGCTGTCCACCATTCCTCAATATCACCATCAGACAGGTTTAGCTCCCGGGCATATTCTTCCATCGCCGCTGCAACCATATAGCAATGATGTTGCAGGTTTTCATTCTCAATGTATTCTTTCATTAATTGTTCAGAATCTGATCTGCTAATCATATCATACTTTCATTCTTTGAATTAAAAATTTCCCTCTCAATTAATGAAGTAACAAGGAGAAAATCAGTAATAAGTTGATCACTCAGAGACCTTTTAAAAAAGATTTACAAAATCCTCTGACTGTTTGTAATGTAACGTGAATTTGAGGTAACATTAAAGTTATGAAAGCAAATTGCATTAAAAAAAAGACATAAAATTTTTAAACTTATTGTTTATGGTTGTTGATAGTTGATCGCAACTTTTCACACAACAAACTACCAACCATTACAACCAACAGATCAACTCCTGCATGCTTTTCACTGAACTAAGAAGAGAATCATATATCAAGTCTGAATAACTCCCGTTTTAAAATCTTCGATGACCGGATTATGATCAGCAGCATCAATAGCCATAGATATTTTGTTTCTTGTTTCTCTGGGATTTATAATGGCATCCACCCATAAACGAGCGGCAGCATACCGTACGTTCGTCTGCGATTCATAACGATCCCGGATTTTGCTTAAAAACTGCTCTTTATCTTCATCACTGACCTTTTTACCTTTTTTCTTCATTGTGGAGATTTGTATTTGTAACAAGGTATTTGCAGCCTGCTGACCTCCCATTACCGCTATTTTAGCTGTTGGCCATGCGAACATAAAACGAGGATCATAGGCGCGTCCACACATAGCATAATTCCCTGCACCATAGCTATTTCCAACCACTATGGTAATTTTGGGGACGGTACTGTTAGCTACCGCATTTACCAATTTGGCACCATCCTTTATGATACCACCATGTTCGGCACGTTTCCCTACCATAAAACCTGAAACATCCTGGAAAAAGATTATTGGGATCTTCTTTTGATTACAATTCATTACAAAACGAGCCGCTTTATCAGCACTATCGGAATAAATAACTCCACCAATCTGCATCTCCCCTTTCTTAGATTTGACGACGGAACGCTGATTAGCTACAATCCCAACACTCCATCCGTCAATTCTGGCATAACCGGTAACGATAGTTTGACCATACCCTTTTTTGAATTCTGTGAAACTGCCCTCATCCACGATGCATTCCAAAACATCGAGCATATTATACGGTCTTGAACCATCGGCGGACACGATATTAAATATTTCATCTACTTTCTTTTCGGGTTCCACTGATTCTTTACGATTAAATCCAGCTTTCTCTACCGGCCCAAGTTTATCAACCAAATCCCGTATTGTTACAAGACAAGTTTCATCATCCGGCATCTTATAATCCGTAACACCGCTAATTTCCGTCTGAGTCGTTGCCCCGCCTAATGTTTCATTATCCACATTTTCCCCGATTGCCGATTTTACAAGATAACTACCCGCCAGGAAAACGCTTCCAGTCCCATCAACAATTAAAGCTTCATCACTCATTATCGGTAGATAAGCACCACCGGCAACACAACTACCCATGATTGCGGCAATTTGAGGGATACCCATCGCACTAATTTTAGCGTTATTTCGGAAAATACGACCGAAATGCTCCTTATCGGGGAATATTTCATCCTGCATAGGCAGATATACACCGGCCGAATCAACGAGATAAATTAATGGCAGGCGATTTTCAATGGCTATTTCCTGGGCTCTTAAATTTTTCTTAGCTGTAATCGGAAACCAGGCTCCCGCCTTCACGGTAGCGTCATTGGCAACAATCATGCATTTTTGTCCGGATATGGTTCCGATTCCGGCTATAACTCCACCTGCAGGACATCCGCCAACGTCTTCGTACATCTCATAGCCTGCCCAAATACCTAATTCATGGAATTCCGTTTCAGCGTCTAATAATTTTGTAATACGTTCCCTTGCCGTGAGTTTTCCTTTGGCGTGTTGTTTTGCAATTCTTTTTTTACCACCTCCTAACTTAATATTCTCTTCAACAGAATTTAATTCATCAAGTAATTTCTGGTGGCTCTCTTTATAATTATTTTTATTATTGGTTTTGGATGTATTACTCATAAACCTTTATCATTAAATACGTAACATTAAAATTATTCATTCCTCAAGATAATGAAATTTTAGCAGTCTCCTATGTTCATAGCCTGATAAATAATGCTTAAGTTAAAGCATATCATCAAATAATTAAGTAAGAACATTGCAATTATTTATTTACCTAAAGCGTTAACAAATTTAAAATATACACTTTTACAATTACCGTTTAACATTATATTACAAAGTATACTTAATAACCTGCTGTCACAGATAGCCAATAGTAATATTATGCACAAAAATAAAATCCTGATTTCTTTTTTACTTGTATTCGGACTGACCGTCCCGGCATTAGCCCAGAGACAGATGACTTACCCGATGTTGGTAAAACACTCACGTCAGCCGAGGGTTTATTACGATTACCTGGTGATACCCAAAAATAATTCTAATCAAAATACTGTTTTTGTGACGTTTAAAATTGAAAATGATTATCTGACGTTTAAAAAAGATGTTGCTGATAATGGAGATCAGTACACGCGTGATAATCATTCTTTCCAGGCAAGAATTAATATTAACCTTGAAGTTTTCAAAGGAGATTCCACAATCATTAAAAGAATGGAAAATCGCCCTGAACAAGTGTTAGCTCAGAAAGGTCGTGATCGAAGAGACGAACGTAAACGAAGAGAAGAGGAAAATAATTTCAAAATTGCTGGAAAAGAATCAATTGCAAGATCCTATTGGCGTGGAACAGCAAAGGCCAACACATACGAAGAAACCCAATCTCATAAAGAATACACACAAGGTGTAATCAAGGTTAATTTAAAACCCGGATACTACAGGACCATTCTTCAATTGAGTCAGCCTGATAACGGTGGCGATACACATAGCTCCATGCTGATGATCCATGTACCCGATTATACCAAAAGTGATGCATCGTCAATCATAATGCTCAATCAGGTAACAAAATTTGGTATCTCTTCTAAATTACCAGTTCTCAATTTTGGACATAATGTCTATTATGGTAAAGATTTTGGGATTTTATTTCGGGTTCCTCAAAATATAACCCCCAATGAGTATAAAGTATTCATCCATAATTTAGGTACGAATCCTAAAGATACGAGTTCCAGCAAGATAGCTTATTCTTCAACTATCGGAGCGAATGATATTGCAAAAGGTGTCGTCTTAAATCCGGACACTTCATCCGATCAAATTTATTTAAAAGTGAATAAGGGAAATTCACCATTTTCTTATGCTTATGCCACGATCCCTAATCATAAATTTGGGAATGATACGTATCGTATCGTCGTACGTAATACCAAAACCAATAAAATTCTGACCTCTCGTTATTTTCAATCACGTTGGCTGAACATGCCTACAAGTTTATTGAATCTTGATGTTGCTATTAAGATGCTGCGGTTCATAGTAAATAAGCAGGAACTAAAGAAAATTGACAGCGGCTCAAATCAAGAGCGTGAAAAAAAATTCAAAGCATTCTGGAAAAAACGGGATCCCACCCCAAATACGCAGTATAATGAATTGATGGCCGAATATTACCGGCGTATCGATTATGCCTGGGAGCATTTCACAACTTTGAATAAACCGGGTTATGATACGGATATTGGAAAAGTTTACATCAAAATGGGTCCGCCCGATTCGATTGAACGTCGCTATCCCGCAAACGAGCCGGCTATAATAATATGGAAATATGGTAAACGAAAGTTTATCTTTCAGGCTACCAGTGGATTTGGCGATTACGAACTTGTCAAATAAATTCGCTTATTTAAATATACTTTATCATTAAAAAAAGGAGATGGATGCAACCTCGTATTGCTATTTCAATCGGTGATTACAATGGAATAGGACCTGAAGTAGTTATTAAAGCAGTACACGAATTATCGCAAGACCATGATTTTACTCCCGTAATTCTGGGATCAACTAAAATCATTGATTATTACCTGGAAACACTTGATATAGATTTTACATACAATTCTATTATCTCATCTGAAGAAATTGAGGATGGAAAAACGAATGTACTCGAATGTCTGCAAAATGGGGATATCTTATTAGAACCGGGTAAGATTGAGAAGAATTCCGGTAAATCTTCCATGCAGGCTGTAGAAACCGGCATTAATCTATGTTCACAAAATAAAGCTCACGCATTGGTAACAGCGCCCATTTCTAAAGAAGCGATACAGAGGGCCGGTTATCCGTATCCCGGTCATACCGAATTTCTGGCGAATAAAACCCATTGCAGACAATATATGATGCTGATGGTCAACGATGCACTTCGCATTGGGTTGGTTAGTATCCATATACCAGTATCGGAAATCATTTCTGAAGTTACAAAGCATGCCATCATCGACCGTCTTCAAAGTATGCACACGAGCCTTGTTAATGATTTTGGAATCCGCAACCCTAAAATTGGAGTATTAGGATTGAATCCACATGCCGGCGATGGTGGTGTTATTGGTAAAGAAGAAATCGATATTATTCGTCCAGCTCTTGAAGATGTTCATAATGAGGGTATTCA
>DATFMK010000924.1:0-7954 GCA_035267005.1 Balneolales bacterium | reverse complement strand
TTAATTCTTATAAAATTATAATAACGCGTTGTGCGGTTGTAATTTTTGGTAAAAATAATAAAAAAAAGCCATGCAAGTGAATGATATTCAATATCTTATATGTATTAATTATCACAAAAATACACGACACAGGCATGACTTGAAATCTAATTTCGATAAAATTTTACCCATCGTCAAACTTACTCTGGCCGATCAGTTAAATGATCAGGGAAACCTGCAATTTTATCCGAACCCACCTAAATTACCCGATAGCCATATCATCTCATTGGCCCTGTTACAAGAAGCCCTGAGCATTGATAGTGAGCTTTGGTTTTGGAGCAAGCTGACCTGTGACTACGCTCAGGATTTTCCGGATTTGCCCGATCGGAGTCGATATAACCGGCGACGAAAACGCCTGGCGGGCTGGATTCACCAATTGACTCAACTTTGGGGCAAGCAGCTCTGTCCCTTCGAAAATACCTTTATGGTAGACAGTATTCCGATTCCAGTGGCTCATATTGCCCGGGAATACGCTACCAAGATATGCCGTGAGCACTTGGAAACGGCTCCGGACAAAGGCTATAGTGCGACCCTGGGGCAATATTACCTTGGCTATAAGTTGCATCTGGTGGTCACCTTAAACGGGGTGTTTCATAGTATGGATCTGACTAAGGCCAGCGTACATAATATCCAATATTTAAAAGATCTCAAGCATAGCGGACTTCAGGACTGTTTGTTACTCGCAGATAAAGGATATCTGTCCAGTCAAGGTCAGCTTGATTTGTTCCTGAGTAAAGGCATTGAACTGCAAACACCTATGAGAAGGAATCAAAAGGGATATCATCCCTGGCCAGTTACTTTTAAAAAAGCCCGCAGACGAGTGGAAACCATCTTTTCTCAGCTTTGTGATCAGTTAATGCTGAAACGAAATTATGCGAAAACATGTGGTGGATTAACCACAAGAATTATAAGTAAAGTGGCGGCGGTTACCTTTTTGCAGTACCTCAATAAACAAAACGACCAACCGATTAATCACATTAAACATGCTTTGGCTGTTTAATTTTTTAACCGCACAACGCGTTCACGTTAATATAGTTTTAACACATAGTTGTTGTTAACAACTATGTGATTATTCAATGATTATATTATAATTATCCAAATAGAAGATGACACGTTATACCATTTTGCAGTCAGTTAAGTACCTTAAGCACCTCCGAAGTCGATCTGATCAATCCAATCCGGGGGAAAATATTGGATATGGCGAATTCATGAGCATCAGCCGACATACTCGACATAGCATCTTCTACCAATACTTGATTATAGCCCCTTTCATATGCATTACGAGCGGTTGACTCTACTCCAATATTGGTTGAAATACCCCCCATCAAAAGAGTATCAATTCCACGGCGACGCAGTTGTAAGTCAAGATCGGTACCGTAAAAGGCGCCCCATTGCCTTTTTGTAATGATGTGATCAGCCTTATCCGGACTTATCTCAGGAACCAATTGATCAAAATCTTTCGGTATTTGCTGCCCGGACCATTCGACTTCTGCTTTGGGAGATAGCCGGTCACGGCCGTCTTTAGCAAAGCTGACGCGAACGAGGATAACCGCAACACCTTTATCATGACATTTATGAACTAATTTAGCTGCATTATCAACCACTTCAGATGAAGAATGAGGAGCAACGTCTCTACTTACTATTCCTTTTTGTAAATCGATAAGCACTAATGCGGTCGAATCCGGATTAAGAGTTAAATCTGCCATAATTCACTTTTATTTATTTGAATGTTTCTTACAGAATATAACTCTTAAAATAATAATCTATTGTACAACAGGTATTTAAGGATGCGGACATCTCAAAATTGAGAAATGCATTTAATATGAAATCCAAAAGACATTATTTGTTTCGAAATGAGTCCCGTAAAATATCTTCATCATAGCTACTGTGAGCTACTCCATCAACGGCATAACGATATAAAATGACCCTGTAAATAGTATCGAGCGTAGCACTTACAATAATTCCCAGAAAAAATATCAGTCCAAGTATAACACCTGAAGCAACTGTCAACATTATCATCTGGTGACTGTAGGTATACGATATAACAGGAAGAATCAGAAGCGATAATCCCAGTATCACAAATGCGAAAAAATAACCAATCCCGGCATTACCTATAATTTGTTCTCCCCAGGTTTTTTTGAGCAATAAGGAGCTTCTCTTGATCGCATCTACCGAACCGATACCTTCCACGATCAAAACCGGAACAACCAGAAATGTCATGACACTCCACGCTAAACTTGTAATAAAGGTAAAGATTTTACCAATGCTACCTAATTTTTCCTGAATCATACTTAATATGAGGCCAACCGTTGCCGCAATAAGAGCATATCCGAAGATATCCCAAATATGAGAAAACGCTACTCCGAATCCATCACTGATCGTTGGATTCCCTCCACGTATTTTTATTATGATAGATCCAACCAGAGCGGAGTTGCTGAATATTATGACCGAATATAATATCAAGTAATACAGAATGAATACTGGATAAATGACAGACTTTGCAGAAGTCAGAGTATAATTCCAAAATAACGGAATGGCAAAAATCCCCATTAAAATGACCGCTGCTATCAATGAGATAACAGGATAAATCAACAGCTCCGGGTCTTCTCTTAATATTCCAAAACTTAACTTTATCAAATACCATGATCTGCTAAATTTTCCCCACATTACAATCTCCCCCTAAATGTAATTATTTTTCGTTGATATAAAATATTGGAAGACTAAGCAAAAACCGTTCTTTTGCAAAGCCTTCTATAGAATGATTACTCAGTGAAACCAAATACATAACAAGGTAATAATGCCGGTGCTTAAGCCCGATGAGAAGGCTCTCAACCAATGAATCAGATGGATATTATTCCTGCCTTTTTTCCATAAGTCATTAGTGATAAATGTTAGACAAACGGCGATGAAAACGGAAAGTGATCCAACAAATCGTTTTCCTGTAATTCCCAAAAGATGAATAAGGCCCTTACTATCAAAACCATTCGCCCGGCCAAGAATGTGAACCCAAAACATCTATACATCTTTTTATCGTTCTATTTCGGCCAGCTATTAAATGCATTTGTTACCCCCTTTTGTTTTACATTTAACTATTAATATCAGTAATCAAATTATATAAAGCCAGTTCTTATTCTAACTAACTTAAGTTGTTGTCTTTAACCATCCTCCATCCACATAATAGGTTGAGCCAACACAATAACTGGCTCTGGGTGAGCACAAAAATATGAAAAAATCGGCAAGTTCCTCGGGTGTGGCAAATCGGCCAATCGGTGTTTTTTCTCTAGCGATCTGATCCAAATATTGCTGCCAGCCAATATCGTGATTTTTTGCATAATCTTTTGCTGCATCTTCCCATGCCGAGGTTTGTATGAGTCCGGGATTGACACAATTAACCCGAATGCCATCCTTAATGAGCTCTTCCGAAAGTGATTTCGATAGCATAACCAGTGCCGACTTGGTTACATTATAAATAGGTTCATAATCAAGGGGCTGACGAGCACATATTGAGGCATTATTTATAATAACCCCGCCTCCTCTTTTTTTCATAGTTGGAGCAAATAAACGGGATAAACGTACGGCTGCCATAACATGAAGATTCCAATAATACATCCATTTTTCATCGGTGGCTTCCATTATTTTTTCATTACTGCCAATACCCGCGTTATTGATAAGGATATCGATCCCGCCAAATTGCTGTATTGCTTTTTGGGAACTATTGGATATATCGGAAGCGTCTGTCACATCGCATGCTAAGCCAAGTGTTTCCACTCCATAATTATCTTTTATCTGAGAAGCCTGTAACTCAACTTCTGATTTATTACGCGAACATAAAATGACACTTACTTTTTCTTTAGCCAAACCCTTGGCAACAGCTAATCCAATACCCTTGCTCCCGCCCGTAATTAAAGCAACTTTATCCTTTAACTCTAAATCCATTTAAATAACCTTTATTCATTCTTTTATTTCTGAATTTTATTAGCAAAAACAATATCTGTTAGAAACAACTGTATAGAATAACTTCTTGATTGCGTTGTTCTGCTTTTAAGATTTCTCACTTTGTTCGAAATAGCAATTTCTTTGGGTTATAGTGTAAGGCTATGCAAAATCGTTCTTTGAATCAATATTGTCAATCATAGTGAATAATTCATCTATAAGAAGCCTATGCAAAACCGTTCTTGGGATTAATTGATCTGTATTGATATCTAAACAAGCTAAATAGCACCCTTTTTGCAGTAACTTTTTTGTCATGTGATAACCAATCCCATTATTCGTCCCGTTAATAACGATTACTCTGCGGCTCACCTCGTCCCTCCTCGTTATAATTTTTTTTTAAAAATATTTATGAAGACGCATTATGAAAAATAATAGATAGCAATTCTTTGATTCAAAATAGATTTTTTAAATAATTCTTGCTCCCCCATCCACAACCAATATAGTCCCCGTTGTATATGTATTGGTCATCAAAAAGATATACGCATCCGTAATTTCATCCTTTTTCGCCAATCTTCTAAGCGGGAAATGATCGGCAGCGAATTTTTCAACATCTTCATTTTTAGGCTCTACAAAACCCGGGCTTACTACATTTACTCTGACAGGAGCCAACTCAACGGAAAGAGAACGACATAACGTTTCTGTTGCGCTGTTAATCATTGACATTGCTGAAGTTCCTTTTATATTTTTTTCACCGGCTATGCCACTTGTTAGAATGATACTTCCGCCTTCACGAATTTGTTCTTTTGCCTTTTGTATGAATTGATAGGCTCCCCATAATTTGGATTCAAAAGCTTCCCGGACCGAATTGATGTCCGTTTCCATAAATAATCCTGTTTTCGCATCCGGTCGGACGGCAAAGATGAGATGATCAAATGTTTCCAACTTATTCAGTAAATCCACTGAATCTGATTCAGAGATAATATCCAAAGTGAACAACCTGGTTTCATCCCCGAAAATCTTCCTCATTTGCTTTTCCTTTTTCAGGATAGAACGGGAAGCAATCATTACTTTAGCTCCTAAATCAAAACTCTTTTTGGCTACCGATAAACCAATTCCTGTTCCCCCGCCAATAATAAGTATCTTCTTACCATCTAATTGATTATCCATGATCACCTTTACCTACAATTCCATTTTTTACGAATAATTTCTATTCACAAGCCGGTCAACTATGAATAGAAAAAGCGAGCTTAATACCGTTAATTACCATCGAAGTTCCTAAAATACCGAGAATGAGCCCCATCAATTTCCCTATTACGACAATTTTATTATTTCCGATAACCTTCACTAAAAAATCACTGGCAACGAATGCGAAATAGGTCAGTCCAATCATAATCGCGAAAATGATAATCGTGACAGCTATATGAACATAATTCGCATTAGCGGCGAAATTCATAGCCGTTACGATCGTTCCCGGTCCAGCCAAAATGGGAATAGCTAATGGTGAGATGGCGATACCCTCATCGAAATTGATATTTTTTTGATGATGGACACTCGATTTTTTAGACTGTAACATTTCGAACCCGATAAAAAAGACCAGGATTCCACCAGTAACTTTAAAAGCGGGTATGGTCAATCCAAATAATTCAAAGATATATTTGCCGGCAATTACAAAAGAAGCCACAATTAGAAAGGCAGTAAAAGTGGACTTTCGGGCAATTTCTTTCTGTGTTTTCTTGTCGGTTCCATCGGTTAAACCCATAAAGATAGGTGTATTAGCAATAGGATTCATAATAGCGAAAAATCCCGCAAATACCGTTAAAGAAAACGTCACAATGTTTTGCATGGCATATTCAGTACATAAGATTTACATTTTTCTATAATTCAAAAATTTACCATAATAAGGTAATAAGCGCTCATAAGATTCATTAACATCATCAGGAATATCTACATGAGCGATAAAGTTTTTCCCGTTTGGTCCATAACCATTTTCATTATCCAATAAACGAGGAATTTCCCCCATTATCAACGAAATCAATCGATCCAAATCCCATAGCCCATCTATCTCATAATCGAATAGTCTTATTTGGTGATTTGTAAATTCAAAAAAAGGAATTAATGGTGGATAATTGATAAACCTTATACTGTCATTTCCTTGCCATGCTTTCAGAAAAGATGCATACGTCCGCAATTGCATAGTTGGATCCTGTACAAGGACGATCGTTTCCGGCTGACGGGGCCATTGATCAACTATTTTTTTGGTCTCCAATGCATTCGCACCACAATTAGTCGAATTTCTTTCAATTAATATATATGATTCATTTATGCCCATATAGTTTACAAGAATATCCTTCAGAATCTCGGATTCCGGCCGTCCATCAGTATTTATTTCTTTATAAATGATGTGATTTTTTATACTTCGTTTTAGATAAATAGTGGAATGACCAATTCCACCAGCAATCATGATCTTATCAACGGCTTCATTTCGAAAAGCCTCAGCTACAATATCGGTACTGTAGACAATGCTATTCCCTAATAGAATGATTAAATCGGCTTTTCTGACTTTAAATTTTTTATATAATTCTCTTTGTTCTAATCTGTCGACATCTTTTTTTGCCAGAAATGCAGCTATATTATTTAAATCATCAACCTGTTCCTGTGTGACATTGATTTCTTCAAGCATGATATCAGTTATCCCACCATTTTTATACCAAAATTCAGCCATTTTTCCATTCAACGCTAACCCACGTTAATAACAGGAAACATCTTACAAATTTACAAATTGAGCCACACCACAGAAAAACTGCTACTACAGCTTCACTTCATACGATGAAATGAACAGCAACCAAATAAGCCTGATCATTTTTACCTGTCAATTAACTGCAACAGAAAAACTTAAAGATCAATTCCCAAATTGGAAGAATTCTCACAATTCCAATTTATTATCTGCTTAATAAAACACAAATAATAAATTGGGATGCAGTGAAATACGTACTTACGGATAGAACAGTTTATTTAACCGCCCCAAATGCTGCGAAACAGGAATTTTTATGAAGCAACTCCACTCTACGAAATCCCACTTTTCGTAAAAGATCCAATTGATACGTTACTGGTCGAGGAGAATCCTCTTTTTTAATGTAGGAAAATACTTTTTCTCTATATTCAATACCCCCGAGTGATTCAAGATAATCACCGTAACGGTTCCACATCATAGAATGGACCTTATCCATCTCATGAGAAATGAGATCCGTGATCCAAATACTCCCGCCTTTAGCAGTGAGTTTAAAAATCTTCGAAAAAGCCGATTCCCAATCATGATCATCTCGAAGATGATGTAAAACAGCAGCCGCTAAAATAACATCAAAATGCCCTTCAGGAAGTTTAACTGTACGAAAATCGCCTTGTACTATTGCCACGTTCCCTGAATTGATGGCAGATATACGTTTCTGAGCTCTTTGCAACATCGGTAAGCTTAAATCATTCAGTGTACAATCAAATGGCGATACTAATTCAAGGAGTTTCAGCGTATTATTTCCCGCACCACATCCGATATCCAGTACTCGCTTAATATTTGGCGTCACAGAAGAAGCTGCCTGAGTGATCAACTCCATATTCAAAGGAGCGTCAATTGTTGCGGATTGACCGGTTTCAAGATTGGAAAAACGATCGACATCATGATCAAATCGTTCTCTTATTTCATCAACCGTAGATTTTTGCTTATAAGTACCTGCCATAATTTAATTAGTCGTGATTAGAGAATTTGACACAGTGATATTTCCATCCTGACCCAGATTATTCACCAAGAAATTTATCGTGTCCCGAAAGCTTGCGGGATAAAAATGCGCATGAGTGGCACTCTGGTGTCTTGATTAAGTATTTTTAAGTTCAACGCAGAGCGCAGCCAAATTTCGCAGCTTTTTTTGCGTCCTCAAAATCGTGGTTCGGTTTATTTTTTATACGTTATTTAATTTACAATAAGATAGGT
>DATFMK010000923.1:0-2562 GCA_035267005.1 Balneolales bacterium | reverse complement strand
CGCTTTGGCCTCTGAATTGTTTAAAATAAATTCCGACTCGTTTCTGCGATAAAGTGAATTTACCCATACCGCGATGACCCCTAGTTTTTGCAAGGCATAAAAAGCAACTACAGATATCAGCAACATCCAATTATGTAGGGCAACAACCGTTTAAAATCATAGCTTTTTGGTAATTAGTTGGACATTTGCCATGTTTGAAATATACAATAATAATTGGACAAATAAATTTTAACTAATTTATTTAAATATAAAATAAATTTATTGTGTCCTTTTTATGGACTTTTTTCTATTTTCATGATAAGGCTTCCTCAAAACTATGGAGGAGCCATAAATAATGGAGCAAGATCGATTATTTCCTTTCGACAACGATAAACCAAAAAACAGATTCGATCTTGGCAAAGGATTAATTCTCGAAGTTAAAAATTATCCGCGAAGAGCTATTCTCTCCCAAAACGGAATAGTGATTAAACGATGCAATTTAGCAGATCGGACTGCCAAAAAATTATTAGTCATCGAAGCGCTTGAGCATGGCGCCATGAAATCACGCTTAGCATCAGCTCTTCAAATAAGCCGCCAAACTATAGATAATTATCAAGGTACAGTCAAACACTTTGGCCTCGATGGTCTTATAAAAGGATACGACCCTTCGGTTAGCAAGAGTGCAAGAGTACAACGAGAGAAACACGCTGAACATAACAAACGCATAGCTGGCAACAGAGCCAGACAACTAGAGCAAATTCGTCGCGCGCAAAAAGAAGCGCGTGAAAAGAAGCGCCATCAGCAGTGTGTTTTTAAATTTGGTTATCAAGACGATGCGATTTTAGTAGATCCTGAAAACCAGCCATTTTCAGAGCAACATGATTGGGAGCCAAGCCGCTATGCAGGCGTAGCGACGTATCTTGTACCGTTGATTACCGAGTGGAAATGGCTTCAATTAGTCATGGGTTATTTTGGTTCGGGCTTTAAAATATTTATGGTTTTTCTTTTGATGGCCGCCCGGAATATACGCTCAATTGAGAAGTTAAAGAATGTTCGCCATCGGGAGGCGGGGATAGTATTAGGGCTAAAGCATCTTGCAAGCAAGCCGAAGCTTTGGCAATGGTTTTACAGTGTATCTGATCAAGGACGTTCTATTTCACTTCTTTCGGATTATTTTCGTTATCAGATTTTTTCAGGACTTGTCGGGTTGCAAATTTGGTTTACCGACGGGCATCTATTACCTTATACGGGTAAACAGCCGGTACATTACAGCTATAACACCCAAAGACGCATGCCGGTTCCGGGCCAGACGAGCATGGTGACATGTGACCAACATGGGCGTATAGTTGGCTTTGAGATCCATGAAGGTAAAGGTAATCTGAAACAGTATATACTGAATTTAGCTGAGAAGTACAATGATGATCTTCCGTGCTCTGCGGTTATGGTGTTTGATAGAGAAGGTTCGGCTAACAGTTTTTATTCAAAGCTTGTTTTAGCTGGAAGCCCATTTGTGGCATGGCAGAAAAATATTAATACTGAGCAGCTGGCAGCTATAGAAGATTGCAAATTCGATGAGCCGTTTGAATTTAATGGAAAGTCATACAAAGTTTTTGAAGATGAAAAAATAATAACTTGTGCTCCGGCTGAAGATGCTGAAATTGGGCAACATTGTTTTAAATTGAGGCATATTTTCATATGGAACCAAAGCAGCAAACGAAAGACATGTGCATTGGCGTGGACCGGTGATACGAAGATGAGTACAATTGATTGTGCAAGGGCGATTTTGCATCGCTGGGGGGCTTCCGAAAATACCTTCAAGCATACTAAGGAACGTCATCCGCTGCACTATCATCCTGGCTTCAAATTGGTAGAAAGCGACAGACAGGAAATCAAAAATCCAGCTGTCAAGCAGAAGGCAGACCAAATAAAAAGAATTAAAAAGGAATTGAAAAAACTATACAAAAAGCTTTCTAAAGCCAAAGAGGTTTTAAACAAGGACGGCAGTCCTCGCGAAAATAGTGTCAGAGAACGAATCAAGAATGATATTGACAATTATGAGGCTGAGTTAGACAAACGAAATGAAGAAAAGAAAGCGCTTGCGGAAAAAGTAGATCCTACTACTCTCGAAGATTATAAATCTATTAAAAAGATTGACAATGAAGGCAAGAATCTATTCGACTTTGTGACTGCTTCGGTCTGGAATGCCAGAAAGATGATGGTAAGTTGGCTGAGATCCTTTTATAGCCAAGACAATGACGTTGTCGATTTGTTTTATGCCATTGCTGACTGTCATGGTTGGATAAAAAACACAAAAACAGAAGTGATTGTTCGGTTGGAGCCACTTCAACAGCACAGTCGCCGTATGGCTCAAGAAGAGCTATGCCGCAAGTTGACTAACATGGGGGCACAGACGCCAAATGGGAAATGGATTAAAATTGAAGTGGGTGAATCCCCTATCTAAAATGTCCAAAAATCAATCAATTTTCCGGACTTTTTACCAGCTCTGTAATCAACAAAACGATATTGGTCCACTGGTGGCCGATTTGAAACCCCTTACCATGATTAAAACGTTTGACATTATCG
>DATFMK010000922.1:0-5228 GCA_035267005.1 Balneolales bacterium | reverse complement strand
TATTCCGAAAAAGATTCTGAGACCGGAGTGATGGTCCATAAGTATGGGCCTCACATATTTCATACTGATGACGAAAGAGTTTGGTGCTTTGTTAACCAATTTGCAGATTTTGTTCCGTATTCAAACAGAGTTAAAGCGATAACCGGCGGAAGGGTATACTCACTGCCGATAAATCTTCAAACAATAAACCAATTTTTTAATACTGTGCTCTCACCAAAAGAAGCAGAAGAATTGATAAGAAAAAAATCAGATAAAAGCATTACCCATCCAAAGACATTGCAAGAAAAGGCTCTGGCGAGCATCGGCAAGGAGCTCTATGAGGCTTTTTTCAAAGGGTATACCAGCAAGCATTGGGGTGTCTCACCGGATAAACTTCCCTCGAGCATTTTTAATCGATTACCGCTAAGATTTAATTATGATGACAACTATTTCGATCATAAGTATCAGGGTATGCCCCAAAATGGGTACAGCGAAATCATCGCTAAGCTTATCGATCATCCTGATATAACCCTTTATTTGAAACAACAATACAAAAGAGAACATAATTCCAATTATGATCACGTATTTTATAGCGGGCCTTTGGATGCATATTTTTCCTATGAGACGGGGCGGTTGGGCTACCGTACGCTGGATTTCGAAAATAATCGGGCAGAGGGCGACTATCAAGGCTGCGCGGTGATAAACTATTGTGATCAAGATGTGCCTTATACGAGGATTATCGAACACAAACACCTGGCACCGTGGGAGCGGCATGAAAAGACGGTTTACGTCAGAGAATACAGCAGATCCTGCGAGGATGGCGATATACCGTATTACCCCATCCGTTTAGCAGCAGCAGAAGTTCTGCTTGAAAGATATGTGGCAAAAGCAAATACCGAAAAAGGGATTACATTTGTTGGTCGTTTGGGGACGTTTCGTTATCTGGATATGGATGTTACGATAAAAGAAGCTTTGGCAACGGTGGACAAGTTTATTCTGGCCGATCGGGTCAACGGCCAGCTGAAGCCTTTTTTAGAGTCGCCATTGTAGGTGATCAAGCATGGTAAAAACAGTTGCCGTCATTGTAACTTATAATCGGGTCCAACAACTTAAGCAGGCTTACAAGGCGGCATGCAGGGAGCCTTTAACAGGAATTGTGATTGTAAATAACGCATCCACCGATGGTACCAGGGAATGGTTGGAGAGTGTGCAAAATCCGAAGTTAACATTTATTAATGCTTCGAAGAATACTGGAGGAGCCGGAGGATTTCACGAAGGTTTTAAATGTGCCCTGCAAAAGTATAATCCCGACTGGATCGTTTGTTTTGATGATGATGCCTACCCGGAAAAAGGCGCAATTAAAAAGTTTATAAATAGCGACTATCCGAATGATGTCGGCGGTGTGGTTTCAGCTGTTTTTTTGCCGAACGGCGATATCAGCGAAATGAATCGCCCCAGTATCGACCCATTTAGCGATTGGCGTATTGCTGTTCAGATCATAAAAAAGGGAACTGCCGCGTTTCATATCGGAAATAGAGCCTATCGGGTCAACGATCAGATGGATGTTGATTCAGGTTCTTTCGTCGGACTGTTTATTCGCGCGGAAGTGATAAAACAAAAGATAGGGTTGCCCCAAAAAGCACTTTTTTTGTATGGAGACGACACCATTTACACCCTGCTGTTGCGAAAGGCCGGCTACCGGTTGATATTTAATCCCGGACTCGTCTTTGTTCATGATACAGTGACGGTTACAGACAGCAGAATCGTATATAAACCACTTTGGAAAATATTCTATTCCTATCGCAATGGGCTTGAAATTTACCGACTCGTCTCAGGAAAGTATTTTCCCGTCGTGGCGGCAATTAAGTTTTTAATCTGGTTGTACAAAGTTAGATTTTATAAGGAAAAGCGCATCTATTTGAGAATGTTCGGTTATGGATATTTAGATGGCGTCTTGAGACGGTTTAACAGAACGCATCAGGAAGTCAAGTCATTAGAGAATGCCAGGCTTTCGAAATTCTGATCAACCCACAGGATCGGGATTCCCAGAAGCTGAATAGCTTTGATGAGTTATACGAATTAAAGCTCAGCCATTCCCCAATGTTCATTGCCTATTAATTTGAGATATTCACGAACATCATTTTGGTTCTGAAACCTATCTATTATTTGGTTTTTATTTTGTTTACGCAAAGAGGTCTTCAAGGGCATAAATTTCACATCGAGGTAATTACAAATTGCTCTATGAGCATCATGTTGTAGCAACTGCTTAAATTCAATATAGATATAATCAAGTTTTAACAATTCCAACATTTTACCGAACAAAACTTCATATGTCATCGTTTCGTGCAACCAATGCTCAAACTGTCTAAAATCAAACATCGTATTATTATTTTGATTAATATCCTGCCCGTTTTTTATAGACCAGCATTGAGTAGAGAGTGCCATTTTGTGGGAAGAATATTGAGCCAATTTATTATCCCTTGTTAAAAAAATAATTTTAAGCTCTTTTTTTTTAAGTATTTGCTCTAATATTTTATAATTGTGGCCTATCATAAAGTTAAAGCCAATCGCCTTTTGTTTCTCTGCGAACTCACTGAAAAAAAACTCATTCCAAAATCTTATTGGCTGAGAATTTCTATATTTTAGGCCGTTTATGTCATCTTCGTTGAATCCATATCTACATATTTGGTGGGGGTTGTACAATTCATTGTCGCAAAAAATATCATTATGCGAGTTCAACATGTCGCCTAATAATGTTGATCCTGTCCTCGGCGTAGCTACGATAATAAATCGAGGATCAGCCATAGTTTACTCCACAACATTCATAATACTAATATAACAGCACAGGAAGCTATTCAAAAGAGTATTCCGAGTCTCAAACACTAAATACCAGGATAATTTTAAAACAGTGAATTTGAAAATTTAGCGGAAATGATCAAAACTCTGATATTATTAGCACAACATGATCACATTGCCAATATTTTAAGTTGTTAATCTCGTATTTACAATATCTTTATTTAATACTATAGTCTATTAGTAGGAATAGGATTGACTATCTGTATGGATCAGCATGAGGCCTTTCAAAAAGGCAAATCGACTCGGAATATCAAAAAACAGGTCCTGGGGATAAACTCCTCGACCCCTCAATTATTAAATACTGAATCTAATGGTGAGATGCCCAACGTTCTCATAACCGGAGCTAATGGTTTTATTGGTAACGCCCTTTCCAAAAAATTGGAGAACAAAGGGTGGCAGGTAAAAGGTTCAGTCAGAGCAACCCAACCGATAGGCTCCCCGGAAGCAGGCCCAAACTTTATTGATGTCGGCCCGATCGGCCCGGATACGGACTGGGACTCGGCCTTGAACGGCGCTGATACCGTGGTTCATCTGGCGGCACAATTGCGTTTAGATGCTTATGGGACAGCTGATCCGACAACAACAGCCTGCCATGTAAATGTTGCCGGTACTGAATCGCTTGCCCGGGCTGCCGTGAACAAAAATATCCGGCGATTCATATATATTAGCACGGCTAAAATAAACGGTGAGGGCAGACCGGCGCCCTATACCGAGAAGGACAAATCAACGCCCATGGACCCTTACAGCATCAGCAAATATGAGGCAGAAAATATTCTACATGAGATTGCCGCTGACACTGGATTGGAGGTCGTTATTCTTCGCCCTCCTCTGGTATACGGTCCCGGGGTAAAAGCCAATTTTTTTTATTTACTAAAGCTGGTGCACAAAGGCCTTCCACTGCCATTTGCCCGTGTTGAAAACCGTCGCAGCTTGATTTTTTTAGATAATTTAATTAGTGCTATTATCGCATGCATCCAACATCCCGCTGCAGCCGGGCAAACCTATCTGGTTGGTGACTCAGAGATTGTTTCTACTCCGGAGCTGATTCGAAGGATTGCCGAGGCGTTGGGTAAATCGGCACGATTGTTTTCTTTGCCACCCAATATGTTGCAGATGATCGCTAAGTTCGCAGGTAAGTCTGATAGAGTGAAGCCGCTGTTAAATTCATTTACCGTGGATACATCTAAAATTCGCAGCGATTTGAATTGGAAGCCGATTTACACTCAAAAGGAAGGATTGATCCAAACTGCCCGGTGGTTTTTAGAAGAACAGAGCCGGCAGGGTTAGTTCAAGTGGTAAGATTACAATGAATCGGTTTGTTTACCTATATATATTGCCTTATTTATTCAGCTGCATGGGTGCGTGGTTTATTGGTAAATACGGTCATCATTTCCATTTGATAGATGAACCGATTTTTCGCAGTTCACATCCTACCGCGAGACCCAAGGGGGGAGGCATAGGTATTTTAGCCGGGTTCATAACGGTGGCAATTACCCTCAAGCTACCCGCAGCCTTCTGGGCGTCTGCCGCTGCGTTATCGATTATAAGCTTTATGAGTGACCGGTTCAAAGTTTCAGCATTTTTCAGGCTTTTGTTTCAAATTGCTACCAGTATAATTTTTTTGATCACAATTTGGCCTTGGTATCCGCTTTCATCTGTTGGTTTGCTTCTTTTCTCATTCTTTTTGATATTTATTGTCGGCACAACCAATTATTATAATTTTATGGATGGAATTAACGGTATGGCCGGCGTAACGGGTATCGTTGCCTTTGGGCTATTGACCTTTTACGGCCATTATTTTAACGCAGCCCCGAACTTTGTTATTTTAAGTCTTTCAATGGCGATTTGCTGTTTGGGATTTTTACCGTTTAATTTCCATAGAGCTACTGTTTTCATGGGTGACACGGGGAGTATTTTGCTCGGGTTTGTTTTTGCTTCAATGGTAACCTGGCTTTCCAACAGCCTATTAAATTTTATATGCCTTGCGTCCTTTCTTTTTTTATTTTATGCAGATGAAATTACCTCTGCAATCATACGACTAAAAGATGGCGAAAATTTATGGACACCACACCGCCGCCATTTATATCAAATCCTGGCCAATGAGTTCGGCATTGCGCATTGGAAAATTTCTGCGGGATATGGTATTGCTCAAATATTTATTGGTATTAGCATGCTTTGCATACTGCCATTTGGCATTTATGCTGTGGTGATATTGATCTGTTTATATTTGGTTCTTTTTACTTCGATATCATTGTCCGTACGCAAACGATCAATCCAAACGAAACGACGACCAAGAATTTTTTATACTTCATTAAATTAATTTTTATTCACGATTATTGCCGAGCTACTCTACTTATGTAAGCCAATATTTTAACTGTAATGCTTATACTCAA
>DATFMK010000921.1:0-4669 GCA_035267005.1 Balneolales bacterium | reverse complement strand
TTCTATTCGCGAAAACCTGATCCACCTCTGCGATATGACGCATCAAAAATCCAATCGAATTGGAATCGGGATGAACTTTATGGGTAACCTGATCCGGTTTCAGGGATTCGAGCATTTTGTGATAACGGGTGAGTCCGGTTTGGTACATCTTCAAATAATTTTCTGTCGTCTCTGAAATGGTTTCAGCCATGGGTAAATCCTTTTTCAATATTTTTTAAGTTTTTGTGATGATATTTTTCTTTCATCCATTCAACGATGGTTAATAATGTTTAGTTTCTGAGAATTACATTTTTAATGGAACGCCGACGACACGGATGACGCGGATTTTCGCAGATATTTAACCACGGAGGACACAGAGGGTTTAAACAGGGATTCACAGAGGAATAATGTCATTCAAAACTGTTTACTGCTTACTGTTAACTGATCAAGCATATCGCCATTTATTGGACAATCGGACAAGTGATAACATGACGGGCACTTCAATCAATACGCCGACAACGGTAGTGAGCGCGGCTCCGGAGTTGAGTCCGAACAGGGAAATGGCAACCGCAACCGCCAATTCGAAGAAGTTGCTCGCTCCAATCATCGAAGAGGGGGCGCAGATAGAGTATGGCAAATGAATCTTCCTGCCGATAAACCAGGATAATCCGAAAATAGTGTAGGTTTGAATGGCGAGTGGAACAGCGATCAAAACGATATTTAAAGGTTGCTGAACGATTTCTTCTCCCTGATAAGCAAACAGCAGTATAAGCGTGACAAGTAATGCTGTGATGGAAACCGGTTTAAATTTCGGTACGAATTTTTGCGTGAACCACTCTTTTCCTTTCATCCGGATGATCAGATTGTGAGTAAGAAAACCGGCAAACAGCGGAATCACCACGTAAATAATCACAGAAGTGATCAGCGTATTATAGGGAATCGCGATGTCTGTGATTCCCAAAAGAAATCCGACAATGGGAATAAAAGCGATTAAAATAATCAGATCATTGACGGAGACCTGTACCAGGGTGTAAGCGGCATCACCATCCGATAAATAAGACCATACGAAAACCATCGCTGTACACGGGGCGGCTCCCAATAAAATAGCTCCGGCGAGATACTGTTGCGCCATGGCCGGGGTTATCCAGGCGGCAAAAATGTAATGGAAGAAGACCCAGGCAAAAAATGCCATGGTGAACGGCTTGATCAACCAATTCACGACCAACGTTAAAATGAGTCCTTTTGGCGTTCGACCGACATTTTTGATGGATCCAAAATCGATCTGCAGCATCATGGGATAAATCATGAGCCAGATTAAAATGGCGACCGGCAGATTAACCTGATAAAGCGTCAGATTGCTCAGCCTTTGTATTCCTGAGCCGAATAGTTTCCCGATAATAACACCCGAGATGATGCAGAGTAAAACCCATGCCGTCAGGTATTTTTCAAAGAAACCGATGGATTTTTTTTTAGCAGTTCTGTCCATGTTGATTTGGTTTTTATGCGTTTTAAGAAATGGATGTTTGTTTTGGGTTGTATGCTTAAATATTATTAAAGACGATGGACGATGGACGATGGACGATGGACGATGGACGGTGGACCATAGACCGTGGCTGTTTCGAGGTGATATACAAATTAAATTGCCTTAAATAGTTTAGGTGCTTCGCGCGATTTCGCTTGGCTTACCCACTCTCAATCTCCCGAAAGTATGCGGGACAAGTTCTCCCTTTCACGGATAAATCCGCGACAGGGAGAGAGGCTCTTCAACAAAACTCAAAAACAATTAAAAAATTAAGTTGCCTTTTTATTTGCAAAATTATTATGTCACAGCCTCCACGGTCTATCGTCATTTCCTATGATTTCCCCACCTCTATCGTTTGGCAAAATCATTTTATTCAGGATTTCACCATGATATCGAGCTCGTCCTTCAAAATTTTTCTGGAGAAATCCCGGATTTGATCGCGAATGGTACGAAAGGCATCCAGTTTTTCTTCTTCCGAACCTTCCACTTTTGCCGGATCGGTGAAATTATGATGTATTTTTTTAGCTTTCGTGGGGAAATAAGGACACCGCTCCCGGGCATTATCACAGACGGTGATCACAAAATCAAACGGCTGATCCAGGTATTGATCGACGAGATCGGAGGTATGATGCGAGATATCGATCCCCGCTTCTCCCATTACTTTTATGGCTATTGGATTGACGCCGTGCACTTCAACTCCGGCGCTGAAAACTTCGACCGCGTCTCCTCCAAAATGTCGAAGCCAGCCTTCCGCCATCTGACTCCGGCAGCTGTTTCCCGTGCAAAGCACTAAAATGCGTGTTTTTTGTTTCATGATTTTTTTTAATTGTTTTATGGTCTGAAAACATAATTGGTGTCATTACGATCCCGAAACTTTCGGGAGAAGTAATCTCCTTCCGTAATTACAGCTTTATATCTCGTTACATCCCTCCGGGGTGTAATGCTTAACCGGACGCTCTGCGTCCCGATATGTTAAAGAAGTTTTAAAACGAACAATTGACCCAGAACAAATTAACATCAATTTATTGTGTCCTCATATCCGTTACCTACAAAATTGGTTTAAAATTCGGAACAAGTGCTTTTACAAGGTTAATCAATCAGCGTCCCCAAGACCTGAAAGCATTAACTCATAGCCAAAGCAAGGAAAAAGTGGACGCAGAGCATCCATAATAGCATTACAGGGCAGAGCCCTGTAACGAGATATAAAAACGTCCTGAGTGTCATCACGAGGATTGAATGAGGCGCTTTTTGCCGAATGAAAGACGTGGTGATCCCCTTCCGCAGTTTTGCTATAAGCCACAATAAACGGCAGGAGATTGCCACGTCGTTCGCATCCGCTCTCTCCTCGCAATGACACGATTTGTTCTCTCATTTCCTCGGTTTAACCCCGGTTACTGTAACACTGAGGAGCGTGGAACCGGAGGCGCGATACGACGCTATTTCATCATCCGAGAGATACTCCTGCAATAACTCATCCGGCAAGTTAATCGTCCGGCTCTTGGCGATTTTGACATCCGTAAAACCAGCCTCGGAAAGCTGATTTACATAATCATCCTGTTCGATGGCGCCCGAAACACAGCCGGCGTACATCTCGGCAGCTTCCCTGATATTTTCCGGAAGAGAACCTTTCGTTACAATGTCCGAGACGCAAAAATGTCCACCAGGCTTGAGTACCCGGAACATTTCGCTAAAACCCTGTTTTTTGTTCGGCAAAAGATTGAGCACACAGTTGCTGACCGCCACATCTATCATATCATTTTCCAGCGGCATATCGTCAATATCTCCAAGCCGGAATTCCACATTTTTAAAACCCAGTTTTTCGGCATTTTTACGGGCTTTTTCTACCATCGATTCGGTCATGTCGATACCGAAAACCTGACCTGATTCGCCGACCAGCGTTCGGGCGACGAACACATCATTACCGGCACCGGAACCGAGATCAACCACGGTATCACCTTTATGGATATCGGCCAGTTCGGTGGGCATTCCACATCCCAGATTCAGATCGGCATCGGGATTATATCCTTCCAAACCGGAATAATCTTCACTGAAAATCGTGTAGGAAGTCTCTGGTCCGCAGCCACAGGCACAACCACAACCTTCATCCTCCTTACGGACGATTTCATCGTATTTCTGTTTAACGATCTCTTTTAATTCTTTATCGTTTTGGTTACTCATAATGTATTCCTTAACAACATTTATTGGGTATTATGCTGGATTCCAACAAATCAGAAAGTCCCGAAAAATCATGAATCAGTTCTTTTACTGCTTCTTCATTTAAACAATAACAGGTGCGAACGCCTTCAATTTCTCCTTTAATTAGGCCGGCATTTTTCAGCGCTTTGAGATGCTGCGAGACGGTGGCCTGGGCCAAAGGCAACGCATTGGTAATATCCCCGCAGATACACGCTTTTTGTTGTGCCAATAATTTAATAATTGCCACGCGGGCAGGATGGCCCAAAGCTTTCATGCGCTCCGCCAGACGGATATCATTGTCTTCGAATAAATCTGATTTGTTAAGTGCCATAAGTTATAATATTCGTATATTGTAATTATACGATGAATATAAACCGGGAATTTTCGGGAAGCAAATTAATTTTGATCGCAGATTAAGAGATTATGCGGAATATTACCAGCATTAACGAACTTGCTTTTTAACTGACGTTATCGCGGGCACTAATCTGGGATCTTGTAATTAATGGGGATAGCATCTTTGCAAATTGATAATACGATAAAAGTAATATCAATAAAATTATACTCTATAAATTTTGATAATGTTTTGTCTGGATTCCCCTTCGGAGCGGGGAATGACGTCGTTCGTGGACGAAAAAAAGGCTTAGAGATTTTCAATTTTTCAAGGGATTTTTAATCTGCGTCATCTGTTAATCCGAGTGAATCCGCGATTCTCACAGCAAAATTAATTGATAAATAACGTGAGTTCGATATCATGATAGGCATGAATATGGATTTATTTAATCATATTTACATTTATAAGATCTCTCACCCAAAAAGCAGGTTCGATATGACGCCCTTGAGTGGTGTTTTTTAAACAGGAACATCCTCTTCGCCCATTCGCGTTATTTCGACCGGAGGTGAGTGACGCGGCAATCTCCTGCCGTTGTTGGGGCTTATGGCTGTGGTTACGGAAGGGGATCGCCCCGAAAGCAT
>DATFMK010000920.1:0-2092 GCA_035267005.1 Balneolales bacterium | reverse complement strand
TGAGCACTCATTATCAAAAAGCGTTTGCCCAATAGCCTGCAGAAAATGGAAGTGACAAAGGTAATGGGCGATATCTGCGAACACTGACTTAACTGCTGATTTAATTGCCTTAGCCATATCAGAGACGACAGCAAGCGGTACACCCAGACAGTTTTTAATTTCTTTAAGGAATCCGATGAGATCTTCTTTGTTTTCACTTTTAATTTTAGCTGAATACAGAACAAAGCCGGAGATAGGATCTATACTTGAGACCAGTTTGGGACTGTCGGCTTGGCAGGTGGCATCTAAGTGCAAAATATAGCCCCCTTGTTTTTGTATATATAGCTTAATGAGATCATTATTTTGTTGGTGAACCGCAGTCAGATAAAAAAGGAAATTATTGATAAGTACTTCTACTTCGCTCGTTGATATTTTGATGGCATGTTTTTCCAGCAAGATAAATTGAATCTCAGCAACCTGGCGATTTTCGTTAAAACGCAACTTGCCGACTTCAACCAGAACACTAAATGCAAAATTAGAATCGGCCGGTACAATCATAGGCAGCTCGCCGGATTTGAATGATCCGATATCCTGATGTTGCGGGCAATACTTAATAGTTTCATGGGCGATGAAAGTTCCAATACCGATTGCCGTGATTTTACGATGATTTCTTGTTTTGCGAACGCAAAGACAGCGTTGACAAATAGGGCAGTGTGTCTGCTCCGGTTTGAAGGGTATTGTGGGCGTCTTATCAAAGAGTCGGTTGGGTAAATTTTCTGTAGATGCTTGATTGCGAAAAAATTGTATAAGTTCAATTACGGTGGAGTTTTTTTTAAATCATAATCTTTAAATAATTGAGCAATTGCTTGCTGTGAAGCCGTTGCTCCCTTTTTCTTTACCGCTACGGAAAGCTCAAAGAAAGATGCTTTTGGATTTTTAATAAGTTCAACCAAAACGTAAACAGCGGTTTGAGGATTTAAGCGTTCAATTTTTTGGTCAGGTGTTAAAACTTGCAAACGTTTTAATTGCAGCCGTTTTTTACTTTCACTGACTGATAGATAAACAAATCCTTTGGGTGTGTGAAACCGATTAATTTTTTTCTTTTTATACATCTGATTAAGTATCGGATGACATGGCACCGATAGGATATTGAACAGATCTTTTGCTGTGAGACCTTGAAAACTTTTGTCTATGAAACGGCCAATGGTTTGATTCAAATTGCCATGCTTGCAAAATCCAATGTCTTGATAGAACCAAATACCGTTCTTATTAAAAGATGGAATTGATCGCAGTGTGTACCACTTACTATTGTGGGTAAAGCTAGTATAGTAACCGATTACTTTTAAGAAACGACGGATGGAGATCAAAGAATAGTTAAGGCGTCCGCTGAGTTGATCAATGGTATAGCATTTTTCTTGTTTAAATAACTCGGCTAATTGATAATGCGGATCGGTTTGGTTTGCCATAATATCCCCTGAATGATAATGTATTAAACGCATACGAATTTGGAGTGGATGTTTAATACTATATCATACTATAGAGAAAATCAAGGCAATACTAAATTATGGCGAAATTCTTTATTTCATTGAAATACAGATAGTTATGATTTTGAGGGTACGTTGGTGAAATGTGAAAAGCAAAAAAAATATTTCGAAATTGAATAAGTATTAAACATAGATTTAGCATAACCTATTGAAATCATTAGACCCAGCCACATTTTGTGGGAATACCCAATTTAACAGGCTTTTTCCTCAAAAAATGGAAAAGCGGTTCGGCATAGGGGCCGGTAGATTCAAAGCCAATCACGATTTGTTCAAGTCCTTGTTTATTTTTAAACTGACAAAGTTTTGCCCAAAATGCGTTATAGCTTTTCTTGGAATTGTAAAATTTAAAGGGCTTAACATCGTTTCCGTTAGGTGCTCTAAAATAACCATATTGAACGTTTTTGCCGATATCCAAGGTGGCGATGACTGTTTTATCATTGATTTTTGTAACTTTTTTTGTTTTGATCGATTTCATGGCTATGCTCCTCTTTTAATTTCAGATTACCAACCAACTTACATGTAACTGGAATTAGAATGAGTATAGCCTTTTTAATTTAAACTCAAGGCTT
>DATFMK010000919.1:0-2128 GCA_035267005.1 Balneolales bacterium | reverse complement strand
CGCCTGAGTAACTATGATGCAAATAACGATGTCTTTGAATTAATTGCTTGCGGTGCCAGTAATAATGGGAGCCACGAATAGGAGATTGGCGGGGTTTTTGAACTACCACTAATTGAATTGACTTTGCACATAGGAGATATGCTAAAATATCACAACATTTTTAGGACTTCAAAAACCTTTGATTAGTTGGAGATAACACCACCTGCGCTGAAAGACTTATGCCAGGAATCTTCAGTTTATCTTGGCATGGAACATACACAATATCTTGTATGGAGAACTGACTGATAAAATGTGGAATTTTGATGTCATTCCTCGGGCTTTAATCCGTTTTGGTAATCTAAACAATGATGGTCACAACTCTTTAATCACCTCTTCATACTTTAAAAAATAAAGGGAATAAGCATTTTTGTATTGGCGGCATAGCATATGTATTCATTACCATATTTATCCTTGAGATAATTTTCCTTCAAGGGGATTATAATAATAATAAAGAAAGATGCCATTGCAAAGGGTATAATTAGAAGTTGAATCTGATGGGCGACTGTTGCCAGCCCAGCGAAAAGTACGATATCTCCGAAATAGTTAGTGTGACGAGTGTATTTGAATAACCCGCCCGTGTATAAATGGCCGGCGTTTTCTTTCTTTTGTTTCCACGAAAAGCGAAAATATTCAGAAGCTGTATTTAAAAATGATCCTGTGAGAAAAAGTATAATACCAATAAGTCCCATCCATCCTATTGTGCCAGTATAATCTCCGCTTTTATACGCAATATAAGGAAAAATCCATGGCATGATGTTCGCAATGACAAATGCCTCGCCCCAATACAGTTTGCGCTGAAAGAAAACAAATAAGGTAAATAACAAGCGCAAGAAATAGATGCTCATGCAAGATAGGATGAGGATATTCCTTACAGGATCTCCGTTTACTTTGTAAGGCTTGAATAATGGCAATATATTGTCGGCGCTGGTAAACATCAGATAGCCAGAAACATATATAGATCCGAGGATTGCTGCCGCAATAAACATTTTAGGCAAGTAGGATTTTTCGTGTATGTTTTTGAATATCATACAGTCGCACCATGGTCATTACTTATGCCAGAAAGCATGAGTTTTCTATAGAATCATGCCATACTACATACTGTGGTGTGATGAAATAATGCGGAACTGAAGACTTCGCTAATAAGTCTTCATTCTACAAATACCGATATGAGAATATCACCAAAACGTGAAACTTGTGATATGCCCAATATCACAACATTTTTATGGCCATCATTTTTGCCGATATGGTGGAGATATCTTGATTAGCGCCCAAGTTCAGTTGCGTGGGCGGACCAACACCAACCACACGGGGCATTTATTTCTTCTTTTCTTTTTTCAATTTTCGTTTTTCCTTTGGACTAAGCTGGGCCTTTTTCTGTTGTTCCCTTTTGCCTTTGTCTTTTTTCCCCTTATCACCCATATCTGTTTCTACTTGTTTGAAAGTGAATTGTGCCGGTGTTGATATCCTTTCCTATTTACGCTTATTGGCCATAATCATAGGCTAAGGTCAGGTTTTGATTGAGATAAACACAACTATCGCAATTTTACAGATATGCCAGAATATCACAACTTCTGGAAGCCGGTCAATTTTGCCGATATATAAGTAATCTGCAATTTTGGAAGGTCGCATTTATTATCGATAAATTGCGGATAAATAAACGTCTCTATTAAAATTATGTGCAACCCATCAGCTGCTCTCATCTTATTCTTTCTTCGCTCTACATCTTGTTGCTTCGGCACCTATTGGCAAGCATCCATTACAAGAAATACACTCTGCCGTATTCTTGCCAGAACCTGAAAGCCATAAATTTGGAAGATCAGGCTGTCGAATTAACGGGCGTGACAGTGATATAAAATCAGCATTTTTTGATTTGAGAATTTCCTCAATTTTGTCAAACGACTTGAGTCCACCAACTAAAATGATTGGATTATTAATTTCATCTTTCAATGCTGTTGCACCGGGCAAGAAGTAACCTTCTTGATCTTTAGATCTTATTTCTGTGCGAGACTCGGGGAGTATGACCGGAGTCCAACCCATCTGTTCTTGACCTTGGGTCAAAGCCTCCCACATTCCTCCGCTGGTTTCTATC
>DATFMK010000918.1:0-5545 GCA_035267005.1 Balneolales bacterium | reverse complement strand
ACAATTACTGCAGTTCCATGTTGAAGAAGGAGATACGCTAAGTAAAGGAGAACAAGTCGGACAAATAGATACGACCGATTTACATCTTCATAAGGAACAATTAGAAGCTCAAAAGAGGTCTTTAAAAGCTCAGATTACGAATATCTCAGCTCAAACGGCTGTTTTAAAAGAACAAAAATCGGTGGCAGTTACCGATCTGAAAAGAATTCAGCGCATGAGCAAAGACAGTGCGGCTACGCCTAAACAATTAGATGATGCCACGGGAAAGGTCAATGTATTGCAAAAGCAAATCATTTCCAGTCAGACCCAAAAAGGTGTGATTGAAAGTCAGATGCATTCTCTGGATTCTCAAATTGCGCAAGTGAATGAAAAAATTCAGAAGAGCAAAGTGATCAATCCGGTCAGTGGTACCGTGCTGGTCCGTTATGCTGAGGCCGGCGAAGTTGAGAATTACGGCAAACCACTTTATGATATCGCCAGTTTGAAATATATCAATCTCAGAGTTTATGTGAGCGGAGCTCAATTGCCAAAAGTTAAATTGGGACAAAAGGTTAAGGTTATCGTTGATAAGAATGCCAAAGAAAACAGATCGATGACGGGTACGGTGATTTGGGTTGCTTCACAAGCCGAGTTTACACCTAAAAATATCCAGACCAAAGAAGAACGGGTTTCACAGGTTTACGCTGTAAAAGTGAGGGTTCGGAATGATGGCACCCTGAAAATCGGTATGCCTGGAGAAATCGAATTTAATCAATAGGAGATAACACAATGGCCATGATTTCTGTTCGAAATCTTACCAGAACATTCGGGGAGATCGTTGCCGTCAACAATCTGAATTTTGAGATTGAAAAAGGCGAGTTGTTTGGATTCATCGGTCCTGATGGCGCCGGTAAAACAACATTATTCAGAATATTGGCGACACTGCTAATACCGGATGAAGGGGAGGCCCGGGTAATGGATCTGGATACGGTTAAGGATTATAAAAAACTTCGTCAAAACCTCGGTTATATGCCGGGTAAGTTTTCCCTCTATTCTGATTTGAGTGTGGAAGAAAATCTCAACTTTTTCGCTTCCATTTTTGGCTCAACTATTGAAGAGAATTATGATACGATCAAGGATATTTACGAAGCCATTGAGCCCTTCAAAAAACGGCGAGCCGGGAAACTATCAGGTGGGATGAAGCAAAAACTTGCCCTCTCTTGCGCACTGATTCACAGTCCGGATGTATTATTACTGGATGAACCGACAACCGGTGTCGATGCCGTATCACGCCGGGAATTCTGGGATACCCTGAATCGATTGAAGTCTAAAGGATTAACGATCGTGGTTTCTACTCCTTATATGGATGAAGCGAATCGATGTGACCGGGTGGCACTCATGCAGAAAGGTTCCATAATGGGAATTGATACACCTGAGAATGTCACGGAAATGAAACAAAAAACAGTATTTGGAGTGAAGGGAACCCCTCGATATCAGGTGATCAAAGCACTTAGGGATTACCCACAAGTTGATTCGGTCTATGCCTTTGGTGAATATCTGCATTACACCGATAAGCGGGAAGATGTGGATATACAGGAAATTCGCATGTTTTTACTGGATCAGGGATTTAAAGGAGTGGAAGTCAAAGCGGTTAATCCGACGATTGAAGATGCTTTCATGGCTTTAATGGAGCAGCATGATGAATGAGAAAGTAATACAGGTTAAAGAATTAACAAGAATGTTTGGTGATTTTACCGCCGTGGATCATATTACGTTTGAGGTGGAAAAAGGTGAAATTTTTGGTTTCCTCGGAGCGAATGGCGCGGGTAAAACAACTGCTATGAAAATGCTGACTGGATTGTTGAGTCCGACCTCAGGAGAAGCAAACGTTGCCGGTTTCAATGTGTATAAAGAACCGGAAAAACTGAAAAAGAATATTGGTTATATGAGTCAGAAGTTTGCTTTATATGATGATCTGACGGTCAGTGAAAATATCCGGTTTTATGGTGGGATATACGGATTATCGAACAAAGAGATCAACCAAAAGCGTAATGAATTGCTCGATGAACTCGATTTACAATCAGTTCGGGATTCACGTATCGGAAGTCTGCCTCTGGGCTGGAAACAAAAGCTGGCCTTTTCGGTGGCATTGATACACAACCCCAAAATTGTATTTCTGGATGAACCGACAAGTGGTGTGGATCCGATCACCCGTCGACAGTTTTGGAATATGATTTATGAAGCCTCGGCAAATGGTATTACCGTTTTCGTGACAACGCACTACATGGATGAAGCTGAATATTGTGATCGGATATCGGTCATGGTGACAGGAAATATCGAAGCGATGGGAACACCGACAGAATTAAAAGATCAATTTAAATCGGACAGTATGGATGACGTTTTTGTGAAACTGGTGCGTCCTGAACAGGAGGATGCTTCATGAACAGCTTTATAGGTTTCGTTAAAAAAGAGTTTTATCACATTATCCGGGATTATCGATCACTGATCATTCTGTTTGGTTTGCCGATAATTGAGTTAATCTTATTTGGTTACGCCATTCGCAATGAATTGACCAGTGCCAAAATAGGGATATTGGATCAATCGAATGATCATGTGACACATCAAATTACGGATAAAATACTATCGTCTGGTTATTTTGAATTGTATGGATATTTTCAAAATACGAAACAGGTAGATAAAGCATTCCGGGACGGCAGTGTCAGAGAAGTGATCGTCTTCGGTCGAAAATTTTCCAAAAAACTTGGCGATGGTCAGCATGCAGACGTGCAATTGATCGCAGATGCAAGTGATCCCAATATGAGCCGGATGCTGATTGGGTATACGACTTCCATCCTGCAAAATTATGAGCGAAGTATTCAGCCGCCCGGACAACATTCTCTACTGTCTGTGGTGCCGGAGATACGCATGTTTTACAATCCCGAACTCAAAAGTGTGAATCTGTTTGTGCCAGGTCTCATAGCGGTCATTTTAATGCTGGTATCGGCGCTAATGACTTCCATCACCATAACAAGAGAGAAAGAGATGGGAACAATGGAGATATTATTGGTTTCGCCACTGAAGCCCATTCAGATAATCATAGGAAAAGTGATTCCATACCTGGTACTGTCGTTTGTTAATGTGTTAATGGTACTTGGGATGGCCTTATACATTTTTCATGTGCCCTTCCGAGGTGGCTTTTTCATATTTATAATGGAGTCGATGTTGTTCACTGTGACGGCCCTCTCGCTAGGGTTGTTTATTTCCACAACCAGCACATCCCAGCAGGAAGCTATGATGAAAGCTCTGGCCGGCTTACTACTGCCGACCATCATGTTATCCGGATTTATATTCCCGGTGACGAGTATGCCAAAAATTTTGCAGTGGTTCAGTGTCATCATCCCTGCCCGCTGGTTCCTGGTCATTATTAAAGGCATCATGTTACGCGGTGTAGGAATAACCTATTTGTGGAAACAAACACTGATTTTGGCTGTAATGGCAGTCACATTCTTAGCTATCAGTATGAAAAAATTTAAAACAAGATTGGATTAGAGCATGAGAACCATACGTTTTTTATTACAAAAAGAGTTCTTGCAGATATTCCGGGATAAAGGTATGCTGCCCATTATTTTCCTCATGCCTTTGATTCAATTGCTGATATTGGGAAACGCAGCAACATACGAGATCAAAAATATTGATATTTATATCGTTAATCAGGATCGCACGCCGGTTTCCAGAAAACTGCAGGATGATTTTTTATCGACGAAATATTTCACGATTTCCGGCTATTCAAGCCAGATTTCAGAGGCTAAAAAATCGGTACAGGAAGGTAAATCGGATATGATTCTGATTATCCCCCGACATTTTGAGCGGGATCTGATGAATAAGCGTTTTGATAAACTGGAATTGCTATTCAATGCCGAAAACGGAAATGCCGCGTCGGTATCGCAGACGTATGCGGTCAGTATTGTGCAGCGTTTTACCCGTCAATGGGAACAAAATCATCCGTCTCTATTACCAACCAAGCCCCAAAAATTGATTAATATCGATACCGTCAATTGGTATAACCCGGATCTGGATTATTCATCGTACATGGTACCCGGAATCCTGGTGATTTTGGTCACGATGATCGGGATGTTTCTTTCAGGAATGAATATTGTGAAAGAGAAGGAAGTCGGTACTATCGAGCAGTTGAATGTCACACCGATCAAGCGGTATCAGTTTATCATTGGGAAACTGGCTCCTTTTTGGATCTTGGGTTTGGGAGAATTAGCCTTCGGACTCTTAGCAGCATGGATCATTTTCCGGATTCCAATGGTGGGCAGTCTGTTCCTGGTCTTTTTCGTAGCTGCCATTTATCTATTGGTTGTTTTGGGACTGGGACTATTCATATCAACATTGACGGATACGCAGCAGCAAGCCATGTTTATCGCCTGGTTTTTAATGGTCGTTTTTATTTTAATGGGAGGATTGTTTACGCCCATCGAAAGTATGCCGATCTGGGCGCAAAAAATCACCTTTTTCAACCCCATTGCCCATTTTATCGAGGTGATGAGGAGGGTACTTGTTAAAGGAGCTCACCTTTCAGATATCCGCTATCAGATCATGGTGCTGGCATCCTTTGCCGTGGTTATTATTTCATTAGCGGTGTCGCGGTATAAGAAGGTGAGTGCGTGATAATAGATTGAATCTACAAATTTATCTCGTTATCCCCCTCAGGGAGGTAACGCTCATCGGGACGCTCTGCGTTGAATTTAAAAATGCTTAATCAACGTACTATTGTACATTTCATGTATATTTTTAATCCCGAAAGCTTTTGGGACACGACAAAATTTCTTGGTGAATAATCCGGGTTAATTAAACTCCATTCGGGGTTACGGTAATGAATAATCTGTTTTCCACCCGTTTCACGGGTGGCTATTCATATTCAAGCCCTTCAGGCTTGATGCATACAATTCCTATTGACATTTTCAAAAAGATGGAACACGAACAACCAGATAAATACATGTTCTCGTGTCTTTGCGATCGGAATCTCCCGAAACTTTCGGGAGTAGAGCGCGGCAATCCGCTGTAGTTGAAATTGGCAAAAGGCAGCGATAACGGCAGGAGATTGCCCCGACATTCGGCGGGATTCCTAACGTCCCTTCATTTTGCTCTTATTAATGTCTTGAGTCGGTAAGCTTATTGTTCCATTGCTTGAAAGTTTTTCCTTAATTATTGGCTCATAATGACACCAGGTACGTTTAAAAACTAAAAGATCTCGTTACAGGGCTCTCAGCACTGTAACGAGATCCTTCGGGAGTGATCACTTTCATACTTAAAAATCTGCTAAAATCAGCATAAATCTGTGGCAGAATTATTTATGTAATGATTCGATTATCCGGTTACTGATAAAACCGGGTGTGATACCACTTGACTTAACACTTATTTTGTTAAAAAAACCAGGAATGATCACCGTTTTTTCATTCATGAGACCTTTATATCCGATTTGGGCTACTTCTTTTGCACTCATAACAGGAGTCGTTTTACTTGAAAAAAGAGCGGAGTTTTCGACACCGGCTCGTTCCTG
>DATFMK010000917.1:0-3818 GCA_035267005.1 Balneolales bacterium | reverse complement strand
CTCCTCCCTCCTTCTCGTTTAATGGCATGCTTATTGTAGTTTATCATACAGTTTTAATGTCAATGACTATTTCAATATGAATTCAGATCGAGAGACTAATCGATGATAATATGTGTGTGTTTTCCGTACCCGAAACCTATCGAAAGTGTGAGCTATGGATCTTAAAACAATGGGCTGATGCAAAATGATGTTAGTTTTAAAATTCGAATGATGATAAACATTCAGGGGTTTTTTGCATGAGTTCAGAGGAAATGATCTCGGATAGAAACGTAAATAGAAAGAAAAGCAGCGGTCCTTTGGATGTTGAAATCATTACTGATGAGAATGGTTTTAATACGATTGCCAATGAATGGAGAAGTCTGGTAGAGTCTGCTAATGTCTATATCTTTCAAACGTACGAATGGCAGCGTACCTGGTGGAAGATATTCGGCAGTAATAATGTCTTACATATTATTCTACTGCGGGATCAAGAACGTTTGGTTGGCATTTTACCCATGTTTGTGGACTTTTACAGGGTTTGGGGTAAATCGATTTACCGTTCTCTGCGAATGATGGGATCACGCATCATACAACCACAAGGTGACAGTGTACCTCTGGAATTGGCATTTAGTGATTATTTAACACGGATCGCTCATCCTCAATACGAGACGGAGGTAGACATGGCTTTTCAACGTTATCTGGGGAAGCATGCTCATCAGTTCGATGAGATTTTGTTTGAGGAGATCCCGGAAGATAATGCCATTTTCACCTCTCTATTACCGTTGTTTGATCAAAAGGAATGGCAATATGAAATTGTAGACGCCTCCGTGTGCCCCAAAATCGAACTTCCCTCAACGATGAATGAACTACTGGGTGATTTGAGCAGTAATGCCCGTTATCAGATTCGCCGGGATATTCGAAGAGGGACCAATGGTAAAATATTTGAACGACGGAGAGCGCAGTCGGAGAAAGAGGTCGAAGATGCTTTTCAGATTCTGGTACATTTTCATCAGCAACGCTGGCACAATTTGGGACAGCCCGGTATTTTTACTGATGCACGGTTATTACGTTTTTACCGGGAGATAACGTTTTTGTTCCACAAGAGAGGCTGGCTGGCATTTGATAGTTTGTTTGCGGACGATCAGTGCGTGGCGATTGACCTGCTATTCAAATTTAAAAAAACATTGTATATGATGCAGCGCGGGTTCGATGACGCATCCCCATATAATCAATATGGACCGGGAAATGTGTTGTTGTACACCGTTATTAAAGAGGCAATTGATGAGGGATTATTAGTCTATGATTTTCTGCGTGGAGAAGAAAACTACAAACTGAGAACAGCAAATAAATTTCAACAAAATAAAGAGGTTGTTCTCAGGACTCGTAATCAATCAAAAGTACGTTTGGGATGGTGTCGCGGTATTCGAAACTATGCCCATTTAAAGAGAAAACTCAGTAATGAGAAATATGTGATTAGGGTTTATTTCAAGCTTCACAAACCGGGTGTGGCTTTAGGTTCCTATGTACGAGAAGTATATCACAGAGGGGTTAGAAAGTTTAAAAAGTCAGTCTAATTGGAGAAATATTATGTTTCAGGAGTATTCTATTGATAATGGAAAAGCGAACGGGTATCGGAAGAATACTTCGCGTATAGCTGAAAGATCGTCTCAATTCCAAATATCAATCATATCGGATGAGTCTGAATTTGATGCATTATCAGAAGAATGGAATAAAATGGTTTTGGAATCAGAGGCCAGCATTTGCCAATCCTTCGAATGGCAGCGTACATGGTGGAAATATTATGGAGAAAAAAGTGATGCGCACAGGCTCCATATTTTCATCCTTCGTAATCAGGAGCTGCTTGTTGGGATTGCTCCTTTTTTTATCGATGAATTTATATTTATGAGTAAGACCATTTACCGTTGCCTGCGTCTGATTGGAACCAAAGTGATGCAGGATGAAAATGGTAGGTTTATGGGGGAAAATAATTTTTCTGAATTTATGGATATGATTATACGTCCGGGTCTTGAACATATATTTTACCGGATGTTGATCAACCATATCACGAAGCTTCGCGATATGGATGCGGTTGTTATGGAAGAAGTACCGGATTATTCCAAAATGATCACCGAATTAGTTCCCACAATAAAAGAATCTCAAAAAAAATGGGAAGTAAGGGTAAATGATACCTCTGTTTTTACCTATATCAAGTTACCAGATTCCTGGGAGTCATTTTTAAAAGGTTTGAGCCAAAATGCCCGTTATGAAGTTCGAAAGTATTTAAAAAGAGTTCGTGAAGGAAGTGCCAAAAAAGTATTTGAATTCAGAGAATTAACCAAAGAGGATGATATTCAAACAGCCTTTGAGTGGCTTGTCAAGACACATCAGCAACGATGGAATAAAAGAGGTCGACCTGGTTTGTTTGCTGAGAGGCGAAAATATGATTTATTCAAAGAATTAAATCAGGTTTTCACTCAAAAAGGAGCGTCTGTAATTCAGACCATTCGTATCCCTAATGAAAAACATTACGTGGCTGTGGATCTCTTGTTTAAATTTAGAAATACTATGTATGGCATTCATCGTGGATTTGATGCAGAATCTCCATACGCAAAATTTAATCCGGGAAGCATTCTGTTTTATAAGGCGATTAAAAACGCGATTGATGAAGACTATAAACAATTGAATTTATTGAGAGGGAAAGAGCATTATAAATTACGTTTTGTTAATGAGATTGTTCAAAATAAAAATATCAATATTGAGCTGAATACCCAAGCTCATCATTCTCTGATAAAAATCTATCAAGTATTGCAATGGTTCTTGTTGAAGAAAATCAGAGTTCGGGCAGAATGGAATATACTGACGATATTTTGCCATCAATATTCTTTGTTAGTCGGATTAAATAGGTACAGATCGGACCTTTCTGATCGAGTAAAAAGAAGGCTGAGGGTTTCCGGTTCGTCACCGTTTCACTGAGTTATTTTGTCAATTAGATTTAAATGTTCTTGATGTAAGTGGTTATGGAGTATAAAACAAAATATCGATTAGATGATGAAATAATCTCTTTAGATGGCAACAAAAAGTATTTTGTTAATGAACAGCTAACATGTGAGGTAATGAGGGATATCGAAACTTTCCGATCTGTTTCAGAGGAATGGAATAGTCTGGTAGTGAAATCCGGGGCTTCGGTTTTCCAAACACATGAATGGCAATATATCTGGTGGATGAATTTTGCAAAAAGCAATAATGCACATAGATTGCATATACTCCTTTTTTCGTTTAGGGACCAACTTGTTGGGATCACTCCTTTTTTTATTGATGATTTTAAATTGATGGGCCGAATAATCAATAGGTCGCTTCGATTAATCGGATCGAAAGTCATACAGGGAGAAAAAGGTAAATTTATGGGGAGGAGAACCTATTCGGGATTTCTGGATATTATCATTTATCCCGGTTTTGAACAACAAGTTTGCAAGGCTCTTGAAGAATATTTCAAAGAATATCTAATCGATTATGATGAAGTTATTTTGGAAGAGATTCCAGATAGCAGTGTATTGGTTTCTAACTTTTTACCCAGAATTAAAGATCAGCGAGAGGAATGGAATTTAACAGTTTATGATTCATCGGTAATTATGACTATAAGATTGCCTTCTGACTGGAATAGTTTTTTGAGTGATTTGAGTCGTAATGCCCGAAAAAAAGTTCGACGATACCACAAAAATGTTTCTGATGATAGTGATAAAAAGGTTTTGGATAGTTGTATAATCCGTGAACAGCCAGAATTCAGTAAGGCATTTGAATGGATGGTCGAATATCATCAAAAACGCTGGAATAAACGGGGA
>DATFMK010000916.1:0-2067 GCA_035267005.1 Balneolales bacterium | reverse complement strand
GGTTTTTCCCCAACCACAACAATTGCGAAATCGGCACCTTTAGCGGCTTTGCCATCTTTGGTATATCTAACTTTTGTTGAAGATGAAATGGCGTTTTTGATTCCTTGTAAAATCGTCGTTCCGATGGTTGTATTTCCTGAACCTCCCTGCCAGGTGATGGTCCATCCACCACATTGATATCCCAAATTATCAGCATCCGAACCCGTCACATACAAATGCTTAATATCTTTAGATATTGGTAATACATTATTATCATTTTTAAGCAGAACCATCGATTCCCGGACAGCCTGTCGGGCCAGTTCCCTATGCGCTTTTGATCCAACTTGTGCAGTCAGCGCTTTATCGGTAAATGGATGCTGAAATAATTTTGCCTGGAACTTTACCCTCAATATCCGGTGAACAGCGTCATTAATCCGTGACATCGGGACTTCATGATCCTTGACAAGCTGAGTCAGATCACTAATAAATATCTTATACTTATCAGGAACGATGATCATATCGAGTCCGGCATTGATAGAATTCATGATATCTTCTTTATAATTGGGACCCAATTGATTGATAGCAGCGTAATCTGAAACCAGAAATCCTTTAAAACCCAATTCATGTTTGAGAACAGTTGTCAATAAATATTTATTATCGTGCATTTTGATCCCATTCCAGCTGCTATATGATACCATGATGGAACCAACACCCGCTTTAATCGCTGCTTCGTAGGGTTTTAGATGAATCTCCCGCAACTCTTTTTCACTTATTTGAGCATTTCCTTCATTAATTCCACCTTTCGTCCCGCCGTCTGCAACAAAATGTTTAGCGGTAGCAACAATGGAAGTTCTGTCTTGTCCTAACCTTTTACCCTGCATCCCTTCAATCTCGGCATATCCCATTTCGCTCACCAACTTCGACATTTCCCCAAATCCTTCATAGGTTCGTCCCCATCTGATATCTTGTGGAACGGTCACGCATGGAGCAAAGGCCCAATTGATCCCGGTTCCGGCAACTTCAACAGCGGTAGCATGACCAATTTTTCGCACTAACGCCGTATCGCGTGTAGCTCCCAAACCAATATTATGTGGGAAAATAGTGGCACCATACACATTATTATTTCCGTGAACAGCATCAATTCCGTAAATCAACGGAATCTTTAAAGGCGTTTTAAGTGCATACGCCTGCAAACTATCCAACATATGCGCCCAGGCTTTGGGTTGTGTCGGGTCCAGTCTGGAATCTCCACTGCTTTGTAACGATCCGATGTAATACTTGGTGATATCTTTTGGATCTTGCAAAAACGAATGATCAACGTTAGTCATTTGCCCTATTTTTTCAGCCAGGGACATTTTCGACATGAGCTGATCAACTTTCTTTTCAATATTGGTATTTGGGGGATCTGCATTCTTTTTATCATGATTTGTACATCCTCCGAATATCAATACCAACCAGAGCAGCCCTGGTAGAAAAGATATTTTAATTTTGTGAATCATTTTTAGGTTTATCGTCATCATTTACGCTCCCCATATTTCTAAAACTGAGATCATTCTGCTTACATCTTGTGATCTTTATAAACAGGAATATTTTCAGGATGTCTCATCTCTTTTTTTAGTAATTATCGTACGTTCTAAATAGATGAACTTTTAAATCATCGTTTTGATACGAATATTTTATTCTGAAGATTTCTTCCTCTGGTCGAAATGACACTCAGAGTTGTTTTCACTCATTAATCAACATAACCTATCGGCATCATCTTGGACCTTTTTTTGGGCGAGAGATCTTACAAACATCGAACTCACATTTATAATTATCTAATCAGCTTTTAATAAGATGAAATTAACGTTTTTAAAACAGCAAGTCTGTCTCATAGAAAATGAAACAGACTTGCTAAGTATAAAAAACAATAGCTTTTTATTGCTCCACTACTTCAACGTAACGGTATTTTTCAATGGCAGGGTCCGTGATGAATTTCCAACCATGATGGTATACTTGCCAGGATCAACCGTCCATTTTTTTGTCATTGGACTCCAATATGCGAATGCATTTTTATTCAGCGTAAAATGAACGACTTTTGATTCGCCG